>DATKDD010000027.1:0-4233 GCA_035512875.1 Gemmatimonadaceae bacterium
AGGTGACGTTAGGCGTGCGGACTCCCGGATTCGTCGAGGTGCGCGAGGGAATCGCGGCGGGCGAGCAGGTAGTGGTCGGCGGCGCCGAGCGGCTGGGGCCCGGGGCCCCGGTGAGCGCGACGGTGGTGCAGCGCGGCCGGCGGGTCGCGCCAGACAGCGCCGACGCCGGGCCGTCGCCCTAGCTTTGCCCTGGACCTTGCGATCGGCAGGGCCATGAAGTCGAGCAAGGAGGACATCGTGGGTCTCTACGTAGCGGTTGAAACGCTGCTGCTCGAGGATCATCAGGCGTCCTACGACCTGCTGGAAACCCGCGCCCGCAGGATCGGTGAGCACCTTGCCAAAGTGCGAGGCGTGAAGACTTGGGTAGCTCCACGCACCCGGCAGGGGCAGGCTCTGCCTATCACAGTCGTGGAACTCGAGCCGGAGTCGAAGTGGAACAGCCGGGATCTGATCGAAGCATTGCGGAGTGGCACACCTTCCATCGAGCTCGGAGCATGCGAAGGGGTGGACAACGCGATCGCGATAAGCCCGCTGAGCCTGACCGACGACGAGGGCATCGCGGTAGTCGACCGCATCATTCAACTTCTTGGTTCGTTCGAGTCGGCGCCGGGCGTCAGAGCTTGATGTGTCGCCAGGCAGGCGGCCTGGCCGAGCCGGCGGCACGGTTGGTGAATGCCTCGCTGCCATATGCAGGAGCATCCCGAGTTCGACCCCCTTTTCCTCGTACGTGAACCGCGCTCACGTTGGGAGCGCTCCGGGCTGACGCCCGTTCAGGAGCGGTGGTTCAACATCGTTGCCTTGACGCTGCTCGTGCTCTTCACGTCGGGGTGGGGATACTCGATCAGCGTCTCCGAGGCGGGCTCGGGGATCGCTCCGGCTTCGTTCACCCCTCTCTCCTCCCGGATCATCGCACCCCCGCTGGCGCCGAACGCCCCTCCGGTGGCGGCATTTCTCATCGACGGACTGCTCGAAGAGCTGGCAAAGGAGATCAAGCCGCTTCGCGGGGCGAGCGGCGAGCTCAACGTTGTACTTCAACAGCCCGGCGACGAGCTGGCGCTGCCAGCCTTGTCGGACACGGTCCCCGAAGGCACGGAGCTATCCTTGCGACCCGCGGAGGGCACCGGGTCAGCCGATGATGTCGCCTTCCCGGCCCCGGGACCCTCCGCGCCCGGGATCTGGAATCTCGTTCTGCAGCTCCGGGACGCCGTGCGGACCGTTTCGGATCTCAACGTGATCACCCTGGTGCCGCTCAGTGAGCGCAAGGGCGGACGCATCGGTCAGTACGTCGTCGGCAGCTGGCCAACCGAGCGAGGTCCCGCGCGTCCTAACTACGAGGTTCCACGAGGACTCATTCAGGTGACGCCGGAAAACCGTCACCTCCAGGTGTCGGAGCATCTTCAGCTCGGGGACTTCCTCACCAAGGGTCAAGCGAACGTCTGGCCCAAGTACGTCGCGCTCTCGCCGCGACTGCTCGACAAGCTGGAGTTGACGTTTCAGGAGTTGGAGCGCTCCGGCCACCGCGTCGACCGCGTATTCGTGGTGAGCGGGTTCCGCACGCCTATCTACAACGAGACGGGTGGAAACACCGGGGGCCGCGGCAAACTGTCGCGCCACATGTACGGAGATGCCGCCGATGTAGCCATCGACAACGACGGCGACGGCCGGATGGACGACCTCAACGGCGACGGGCGTGTCACCGTCGCCGATGCTAGGATCATCGCCGAGGCGGCGCAGCGTGTCGAACTGCGGCACCCGGAGCTGGTCGGCGGGATCGGGGTCTATCCGCCGACGGCGGCACATTCGGGGTTCGTGCACATCGACACGCGCGGGTACCGCTCCAGATGGGGTGCCTGGTGACCAACCTAACGGCTTGCCGTTCGCGCGCGCAGTCGCCCATTTCCCGCACCTGGGAGTCCAGGACATGCAATCCAGCCCCGTGAGTGATTCCGCAGGTCACGAACCCGCTTCCGACGACGCGGATGACAGTCGCGGCAACGCGGTTCCTCAATACATGAGTGTGCGGGACGAGGACCTCGAGCCTCATGCCGGCCTTCGCTACATCGCGCGGTTGTTCAAGCTGCTCGCCATTCTCCTGCTGCTGCTCCTCATTGCGGAAGCGGTGCTGGGTCTCAGGCAGCAGGGGCAGGCGGCAATTCCCACGCTGCTCGTAGAGGCCACGCGACTGATCGTGTTCGCCGGGCTGCTGTGGGGTGCCGCCGACATGGCACTAATGCTCATCGAGTCCAACCATGATCTGCGCGCGACGCGGATTCTGGTCGGCCGGCTCAACGGGCGTGTAGAGCGGCTGGAGCAAGGTGTGCGGAACGCGCTCGTCCAGGTGGGGCCCACCTCCAGCGACCTTCCGCGACCATAAAAAAACCCGCTACTCCTACGCCGTCACGCGCATCGTGACGCGTGTGCGCGACCTGGACGAACGGCTCGGAGATCGGCGACGGCCGCCCACCCGGCAATGCGACGGCCAGTCGCTCGTGCCGCTCCGTGAAAACGCCGGTCCGCTCGTGACCGAAGAACAGACCGGCGAGCAGCTCACCCGGCAAACGCCGCAAGCGCACGCACGTTCGGCGCTTGCCAGCCCGTCCGCCGCCGCCTCAGCGACCGTTTTCTGTAGCCGTATCGCCACCTTTGCCGGAATACTTCTGGTACCAGCTCATCATATAGAGCTGCGTGCGCATGAAGTTGGATGGCTTGGAGCCGGTGCCGTGGTATTCGCCGCTGAAGCGGAGCATCGATGTGGGGACGCCGCGCATCTTGAGCGCCACGTAGTACTCATCCGACTGCGAGATCGGCGTGCGGAGATCCAGTTCACCGGTCATGATCAGCGTCGGAGTGGTGACTTTGCCGACGTGCATGAGCGATGATTGCTCCAGCCACCGATCCGGATCTTCCCAGAAGGGCTTCTCGAAGAAATTGAAGGTGAACAGGGGTACATCGGTCTGGCCGGCGAAGCTCAGCCAGTTGGTAACGGGGCAGCGCACCGCGGCCGCTGCGAACCGGGTTGTATGGCCGATCACCCAGCTCGATAGCACACCGCCGCCGCTGCACCCGCCGACGAACATGCTGCGGGTGTCGATGTATCCACGGCCGACCACCGTGTCCACGCCCGCGATCAGATCATCGTAGTCGACGCCTGGATAGGCGCGCTCGATCGCGTTTCCGAAAGCGCTTCCGTAACCGGTGGAGCCGCGCGGGTTGGTGTAGAGCACCACGAAGCCGGCGGCTGCGAAGTTCTGGAACATCCAGTTGAAGCCCACGTTGTACATGCCGTGCGGCCCGCCGTGGATCTCGAGAATCAGCGGGTACCGCTTGGCCGGATCGAACCCGGGCGGCTTGACGACCCAGCCCTCGACCGTGGCGCCGCCTGACGACGCATAGCGAATTCGTTCGACCTCCCCCAATTGAACGCCGCGCAGCATGTCGCCGTTGACATCGGTCAGCTTTGTGATCGCCGCCGGCCGGCGCAGGTCGATGCGCACCACGTCGGGCGGCTCCTGAAAGGCCGTCCGCACTCCGGCTGCGACGGCTCCGTTCTTCGAAATTGAGCTCACGGCGAGCATGTGCTCGCCCGCGGTCACGGCACGTACGGCACCGCCCACCGTGGCCTGATACAGATTGGATGTGCCGCTATCGCCGACGGTGAAGTATACCCCGCTGCCGTCGGGCAGCCACTGGACGTTTCCGGGATCGCGGTCGAGCGTCCCCGAGATCCTGGTCGCGCCGGTGCCGCCGATGTTCATCACGTAGAGATCTGCGGCGCGATAGCTGGCGGTGGTCGCCGGATATCCGCTGTAGGCGATGCGACGTCCATCCGGCGAGACGACGGGATTGGTCCAGGCGCCCTCTTCCGTCGTCAGGCGGCGGATGGCCCCGGTCGCCACCGTCACCGCGTACAGATTCGAGTTGCGGTAGTTCTTGTCCAGCGTCGAGTCGGGCATGCCGTCGACGATCATCATCGTGCCGTCGGGCGTCCAGTCCCAGGATGCCCCCTGGTCGAGGGCATCGAACCGGGCACCAACGCTCCAATCGCCACGCGTGATCTGCCGTTCGGTTCCTCCTTCGGAGGAGACGGTGAAGAGGTGCCGCGCACCGCTCTCCATGAAGCCGCGGCGGTCCTGGCGGAAGTGCAGGTCGTTGACGATGCGCGGCGCCGGCGTCCACTTGGCGCCTTCAGGCGGCTTGGGCATGTCGATCTGCCACTCAGGCGCCTTCTTCACG
>DATKDD010000028.1:0-6324 GCA_035512875.1 Gemmatimonadaceae bacterium
GCCGGTATGGGAAACCGTGTCCTGTCTGTTTCGCACCCGTTCAGCGCATTCGATACGCCGACAACGAGACCAACTACTGCGCCCGTTGCCAGAACGAGGGGCGACTTTACGCGGATCGCGGGCTCTCACGGTTGCTGAAAGAAGATTGGCCGCGTTCGCTGGACGAGCTCCCGTGACCCGAGCAACCACAGATCTGGTTGCCCCGGTGCCTTCTATTGGCCTCGGCAAATGCGAATGCCGCGTAAGGCAAACGCGGAGATCCGCGAAATAGGCGCATCAGTGGTCACGTGTCCCCGGGGGCGGGGCGGTCCAGCCTCGCCCACCGCAAGTACCTCTGCGTCCTTCTATGAGAAAGGCTTGCTTGTCAAGGCCCAACGTGGTGGGCCTCTTTCCCTCGTACCGAATTGTCGCCCCGGGGTGACCACCCTTCTATCCGCACTCTATCGTAGCGGCGCGCGAGGCGCCCTGGTGCAAGTTGGTGTCCGTCCATCCTCGCCTGACGCTGCCAACTCCGCGGCGCACTCACCATCGGTGCAGGACGCAGAACGCAGTCATCAGAGACGAGATCTCCGGAGTGACAATCGATACTGGCCGTTTGGTCTCGCGCTTCCCTCCTACTCCGCGTTCCTTCCTCTACTGCTGCTCTCGTGTTCCGGATACTGGACCGCTCGGCTGCTTAGGCAGCACGCCGCTTCAGCTGGTGACTCGGGTCGTAGTCCTGCTCACTCAACCACAGGTGGTGCAGCAACACGGCGAGTTTCCGCGCCACCGCGACCGCTGCCCGCTTCTTCGCATTCTTCCCGCCGCGCTTGGCGATCGCCTCGCCGTACCGGCGTAAATCACAGTCCGGTCCAAATCGCCCCAGGATATAGTGTGCCGCTTGGACCAGCAGTCGCCGCCCTAGCTCATCGCCCGCTTTGGAGATCCGCAACTGCGGCTGCGATTGGCTGCTCTCATCGAGCCGCGGCACCAGCCCGAAGTAGGCGCCCACGTCCCGGCTCCGCGCAAACCGCGTCGGGTCTTCCACCAAGATCACAAACGCGAGCGCCGTTAGGGGGCCGACCCCTGCCGGCTGCTGGAGACGACGCGCGACGGGATACTTCGTCCGGACCAGCTTGAGCACCGCTGCATCATAGGCGGCGATCTTCTTCGTCAGCACCGTGATGATCTCGAGGACCGCGGTCACCGCCGGCGCTATTTCGGGCGGCAGCTCGGCAGCTGCCCGCTTGGGAAAAGACTCCGTGGAGCACTTGCTGATCCGCGTCCCCTGTGCCTTTGCCGCCCCACGCACGTGATTGACCAACTTTGTGCGCGCCTGCACCAGCTGATCTCGTGCCCGAATGAGTTCCAGATGCTGCTGCGCCTCCAGACCCCGATGCTGGATCGGGTAGAGCAGTCGCACGTCCGCCCGACCCTGCCGGGCCAGGAACTCGGCATCCAGAGGATCGTTCCGCTTCCGCCGCCGCCGAGCCCCGTACATCGCACTCGGATTCGCCACGATCACCTCATGCCCCAGCTCCTCGAGATGCCGCGATACCCACGGCGAATGGGTGCCAACTTCCATCACGACCCGCCAGCCCGTACCCGTCGTGAAGTATCGGGTGAGTCCAACCAGGCTCGTGGACACGGTCGTTTCCGAGATGCACGCGCCCTCGGCATCCACGGCGTAGACACAGCTCTTCTTATCGCCAAGATCCAACCCAACCGTTACCTTAGGAATAATCGCGTTATGAGACATGGCCGACCTCCGGCTTCTGGGCTTCGTGCCCGCAAACGGTCAACTACCTGGCGAACGCTCTGAAAGGTTACGCCGCGACCGGCCGGGGGAAGGCCTTTCTCATTTCAACTCCGCGAAACCTCCGCGACCTCCGCGTTAAAAATTGCGGAGTCGTGAACGGCAGCAATCCCTGACGACCCACTTGAAAGCCGAAGACCGCTATTTCCTAACTCCTGATTCCCGCCAGAATCGCCACCACGCCAACCAACGCCAGGATCCCGAGCCATCCGGCCGTGCCGCATACGAGCATCCGTACGATGACCGGCAGGTTCGAGGTGCGCTCCACCGCCCACGCCGCGGCGGCCGTGGGAATGAGCGCAAAGCCGAGATAGGCGACGAGCGGTGTGCCTTCGTCCGGCGGCTGGCGCCAATCCATGACGCCGAGCACGATCAGCAGCCCAGCGGCCGACACCCACGCGATGACGAGTCCCCGCCGCCCGCCGGCGCGATGCGCGAGAACTGCGGCGATCCCGAACAGGAACGGAACGACGCTGAAGAGCAGGGCGTACGTCGACGAGGACATGACATGCGGGTTGCGCGACGCGGGATGCGCGACGCGGGTGAAAAAAGAAAAGCCGGTGCGGTCACGCAGCACAGATAGCCAGTGGGGAGCTTGTCGCGGCTCCCGTGTCCCGCATCGCGCGTCGCGCACCCCGCGCAAGACCTACCAGTCCACCGGCCGCAAATACGATTCGCCGATCGCCGTCGGGCTCACCATCGCGACCGTCGGCAACTTGCGCTTCCAGTGCGTGCCGTCCAGACGCTTTCGAATGAGCGCTACCTCGGCTTCATCGAAACCGCGAGCGGCGAGTTCGCGCGGAGTGTAACCGCGCAACAGCCAGTCGAGGATCCGGTCGGCCGTCTCATAACTCACGCCAAGGTCGCCCTCATCGGTCTGTCCCTGTACCAGGTCGGCGGTGGGCGGCTTCTCGATGATCGCCAACGGTACGCCGAGGTGCCGCGCCAATTGCAGCACCTGCGTCTTGTAGAGATCGCCTAACGGGTTCACCGGTGGTGAATCGTCCGCGTGCCAGGTGAAGTAGCCGAGGAGCCGCTCGGTCTTGTTGCCGGTGCCCAGCGGAATGGCGTGATGCCGGGCGGAGAGGTCGAACAGCGCGATCATCCGCATGCGCGCCATGACGTTTCCGCGTCGGGCGGCGTCGGCATCCGGCTCGTGCTCCAGATACGCGTCCACCGGACCCGAGATGTCGATCGTGCGCGACTCTATGCCCAGCGCGTCGATCACTTCCTGGGCATGGACGAGGCTCGCCTCGCTCGACGTGCGGTAGGGCAGCCGCAGCGCGATCACCCGCTCCGGTCCTAACGCCCGGGCGGCGAGATACGCGGTGACCGCCGAATCCACCCCACCCGACAGGGCGACGATCGCGGTCTCGAACCCTCGCTGGGCCAGTTCATCGCGAATGAACGGCACCAGCAGCGATTCGGCCAGCCCGGGGTCGATCGCCATCGCCGGCGGACCCTCTTCTCCCGATGCCCCGGCGGTTACGACCTCGATCGCCGCGGTCGTTTTGGCATCATGGACGTCCGGGTGAACCAGCGGCTCGAGTTGGTCAGGCTCCTCGGCCGCGGCATCGTACTCGGCGGCGACCGGAATCCCGGCTCTGACGTCCGACAACGATTCGAGCATGTGTGGGAGTGCAGTGCGCAGGTCGGCGAGCAGCGGCATGTCTGCCCGCGCGCGCGAGATGTCGCGTAAATCGATCGGCGCCGTCACCAGCGCCTCCCGGAACAGCGGCCCGCGTGCGCGCATGTCCCCGCGAGGGCCGGCGATCATTGTCCCACCCGGAAACAGCTTGCCCCCTTCGCTTCCGACAAGATTCGCCAGCGCGACGAACACCCCGTGCTCCTCGGCAATGTCGCGCACCAGGCGCTCCCATCGCGCGATGCTGGCCGGGCCGGGGATCCCATCGTCGCGCGGCGACAGCCCTCGCGCCGGAGCGGCCGAGACCAGGAATATGACCTGTGCGCCATCCAGCGCGGCCAGCGTGCCTGACAATGAATGCCACGCATCTTCGCAGACGAGCATCGCCGCCCGTCCCCAGGAGGTGTCGAATGCGCGGATCCCGTGTCCCCGTTCGACGAACCGCTCCTCGTCGAACATGCCGTAGGTAGGCAGAAAGTTCTTGCGGTGCACGTGTCGCACGTCGGGTGCGCCTTCGCCCAGCGTGACGTACAGTGCGCTATTGTGGAGCGTGCCGCGCCACCACTCGTAGAAGCCGATCACCACGTCCAGCGACCGCGCCGAACGCACCGAGGCGCGATAGGCGTCGTCCAGGTCCCGCACCAGCGCCCCCGCCGTCATCGCGAGCTCCCGGACGCCGCCCTCGAGGAAATACCCCGTGAGCGCCGTCTCGGGGAGCATCAGCACTCGCGGCCGTGGCTCGAGCGTGTCGACCCGCGCGAACAATTCCTGCAGTTGCGCGAGATTGGCCTGGTAGTCGCCTTTGACCGGGCGGAACTGCGCGATCGCGAGATGCACTGGCACCGGAGTCAGAATTCTGGAGGCCGGCAGGCCCTCCTGGCGTCGCCGGCGTGTTGTGACCGGAAGATAGTGTAACGCTGGCAGAGGCTGGCGGAAGTCGCCGCGACCTTCCCGCCTTCCGGCCGGGGGCGTGGACCCGTCCGCTGCCGGGGGGTACTACTCTTGGTGATTGGACTGCTCTCGAAATGACGACCCAAACGCACCTACAAAGCAACGTTCTTGCGCCCCGCGTCAAGCGCCTCGCGCACGGGACGGCGTTCATCGTGCTCATCCTGGCCAGCGCCGTCCACGCACAGGATGGCGACCCTTCGCGCATAATCAATCCGGAACAGTCGTCGCTCGTGTTCGCGCGCGATGGTTCGCTGATCGGGGAGATCGGCAAGGAATGGCGTAGCAACGTGTCGATCAGGACGCTGCCGCCCTATGTTCCTAACGCCTTCGTCGCGATCGAGGACCAGCGGTTCTATCAGCACGATGGCGTCGACGTGATCGGAATCGCGGGAGCGCTTCGGGATGCGGTGCGCGGCAATCCGCGCGGAGCGAGCACGATCACGCAACAGTTGGTCGGCAACATGCATCCCGGGATCATCGATCGGAGCGATGGATCGATCGGTCGCAAGCTGCGCGAGCAGCAGGCGGCACGCGAGATGGAAAAGCGGTACTCCAAGGAGCAGATTCTCGAGGCGTACCTCAACCAGATCGACTTCGGGCATCGGTGGTTCGGCATCGAGTCTGCCGCGCGGCACTATTTCGGAAAGGCCGCCTCGCGCCTCACCATTTCCGAAGCGGCAACGTTGGCGGCGGTGATCAACGGACCGTCGCTCTACGATCCGATCCGGCATCCTGAGCGCACTACGCAGCGACGAAACCTCGTACTCACCCAGATGGCCGCGCAGGGCTACATAACTGCCGCTCAGGCGGAGGCAGCCAGGCGCGAGCAGCTGCGCACGGTTCCGGACGGTGGATTTGCGGCACCGGCACCATATTTCGTCGATCTCGTCAGGCAGCGCCTCGAGGCGGAGGGTCTCCCCATCGCCGCTGGCGGGTTGCGCATCTACACCACCATCGACGCCGGCTTGCAGCGCTCGGCCACGGAGGCACTGCGCTCCGGTGTCACCGAGGTGGAGGAGCGGCCGGGCTATCGGCATACTCCCTTTGCCGCCCGCGCCCGGGGGAGCGCCGACTACCTGCAGGGCATGGCTGTGGCCGTGGCGCCGCAGACCGGCGACGTTTTGGCGCTGGTGGGTGGCCGCGACTACGCTGCCTCACAATACAACCGCGCGGCCAACGCCACTCGTCAGCCAGGCAGCTCGTTCAAGCCATTCGTATATGCCGCGGCACTGGAAGCACTCGTGCCGGCCAATGCGCTCGTCTTCGATACCGCGCTCGCGGTTCCTCTGGACAATGGCAGCGTTTACCAGCCGAGGAATTCGGATGGCGGGTTCCTCGGGCCAATGACCGTTCGCGAGGCGCTCGCCCGGTCGCGCAACACGGTGGCGGTGCAACTGGGTCTCACGGTAGGCATGGACAGCGTCTCCTCGCTGGCACGCAGGCTTGGCATGGCAACGCCGGTGGCACCCTATCCGTCCAGTGCCATCGGCGCGTCGGCAGTCCGACCGCTCAACTTCGTTACGGCGTACGCGGCGTTCTCGAATGGGGGCAGAGCAGTGGAGCCGCGGCTCGTCAGGGCAGTCGAGGATGCAAACGGTAACGCGATCTGGACGGCGCCGGCCCCGAGCGCGCGTCAGGTTCTCGATCCGCACGTCGCGTACATCGTGCTCGATTTGATGCGGGAAGCGGCGGAACGCGGTACCGGCACCGCCGCGCGGGCGGCTGTCCCATCGCACGTTCCAATCGCCGGTAAGACAGGCACGACGAACGACAACGCCGACGTCTGGTTCGTCGGTGCCACGCCGGATGTCGTTGGCGGCGTGTGGCTCGGATTCGATAGACCGAAAACCATAACGTCCGGTGCCGCCGGCGGGACCCTCGCCGCTCCGATCTGGGGGCAGATGATCGGGGATTGGTACCGCGCCGGGCACGA
>DATKDD010000029.1:0-11406 GCA_035512875.1 Gemmatimonadaceae bacterium
GAGCGTGAGTACGATCACCAGCGCCAGCAGCCGCTCGCGCGACAGCGCCCGCCCCGAGTAGCGGAAATCCTGCGCCCAGCCCGCCAGCCATTCACGCAGCGACATGCGACGCTCCCTCTCCGTTGCGGCGCGCAGCAGCACCAGCCGCGCCCGTTGAATTTCACCGAACCGACGCTTCGCCTCGTCGCGCGCCGCCTCCTCCGGAATCCCCCGCGACATCAGCTCCCGGACGCGCAGCTCGAGATGCAGCGCGATCTCCTCCTCCACCTCGCCGGCCAAGCTCTCCCGCGTGTCCGGACGCAGCCGCAGCCAGCCGCGCACGCCCGTCGGCAGCAACGCCGCGGCGGCACGCTTCCGCCCGCGCCGATTCATCGCGCCACGCCCGGGTCCAGTGCGAGAATCGTCGCCAGCAGCGCCGCATACTCCGTGAGGCGCTCCGACTCGCTCTCCAGGTGCGCCCCGCCCGCCTCCGTGATCGAGTAATAGCGCGCCCGCCGGTTGTTGTTGGTCACACCCCAGCTCGCCGCGCACAGACCCCGCGCCTCCAGCCGGTACAGCGCCTGGTACAGCGCAGAGTCCTCCACCTCCAGCCGACCGCCGGACCCCGCCTCCAGCCAGCGCGTCACCTCGAACCCGTGCATCGGCCCCCAGCTCAGCGCCTTCAGCACCAGCACGTCCAGTGTGCCTTTCACGACAGGAAGCATGAGGAACGCCTTTCATTGCAGAGTCTGTATGTAGAATCTGGGGGGACGGAATGCCGATGCGCAAGGCTGCCGGTTTCGACCGCCGTACGCATGGCGATCGGACGGGCGACCAGTCCGGCCTCGCGTCGCCACTCCTGCATGGCTTCGAGGGGCCCAGGTCCCCGATTCGCTGACGACCGCGAAGTACAGGTCCAGCACCGCTCCGACCATTCCTGCCTCCTCCGGGCTGGCGGGACGCGGGCTGTCCAGCAGCGCACAGGCGCCGCCGGGCTTGAGTGCTCGCGCGACGCGGGCTATAAGCTCGCGATTCTGCGCATCCGGGAAGTGATGGACCAGCTGCGAAACCAGCACGACGTCCCACGCGCCACTCCCACGGACCCCGCCCCCATCGTAGCCATCCTCGGTCACCTCGAACTGCCCACCCGCCCACCCGCGCTCGCCCCCGCCCGTGGACCGCCCCAGCCCGACCTCCCTCTCGACGCCGGGCCCCCGCTCGACCTCGATCAGACGCCCGCCTTCGATCGGGGCCGCCACGCAACGCATGTTGCGTGGGGTGAGGGTCCCGCTGAGCCGGATGGCACTCCGGACTTCCGACCTACCCTGCCTCAGCGACGAAAAGGTGGGTCGAACTTCCTATCCCGCCCAGCGTTTGCCACACCCAGTGGACCATCCAGTAGACCATCCATCCATGTTGCGCCAGCTACTCTGTATAGAGAATGCCCGGTGATTGAGTCCACCTCACCGATCACCAGCAAGGTCTCTTCGATGCGTAGACCATCCGTTCGTTGAGGGCGTCAGCCACGCCAACAAATGCCGGTTCCGCCAGGTCAGCGTCAGCCGATATCGCGACTGGCAACGTGCTCCTTGACTGTCGCCGGGCAAGGCAGTAGTAGACCGCCGACGTCGTCCGCCTCATCGTCGGCCAGGGACTGCGATCGGTCGCGGTCGGCCTCGTCCTCGTACTTGCTGGTGCGCTTGCCGTTGCGCCCCTGCTCGAGCGGGCCTCGCGGCTGCCACGGACGTGCCGGGTGCTTCGCCGTGCTGCCGGATCCGTTTTCACTTGCCGATCCGACTACCACAGAGCGGATCCTCGTCACCGCCGGCTTTTTCGCGGTGTCGTTCACCGATGTGCACGAGCCCGTCTACTACGGCCCCAATGTAGATTCCGCGCTCCTTGGATCCGTGGCTTCTCGTCTGTGAACGACTACTCCAACGCTGAATTCCGCCTCGACGCTGTTGAGGGCGCCAGGTCGCCTATTTCGTTCCGACACCGATGTTGAGCGGAGCCGTGAGTACAGCGACTCCGCGCCTTTTGGGGCGCTCCGCGAGCCGCCGGTCAAGGTGCTGCACCATGGCCGTTCGTTGCTCGCTGTTCAGGTCGGCGACGAGCATTCCTGGAATCGGGTTTCCGGAGACGCACCAATCCCACAGCTCCTGACCGGACCGAAGCTCGAGCCGCTCCTTGTGCGCTGTGTGAACCTTCACCTGCCTCAGCCCCGCGTCTTCCAGCCGCTCTTTCAGAACGTCGGGATTCGCGGTCTGGAACTCCAGGGGCGGCGGCTCGTCCGGCAGCCCGGAAAACCCTGGTAGCACAGCCTGAAGGGCGCCGATAAAAACCTGCAGCGCCTCGAACTCCGCCGGAGATCCGTAGCTGACAACCAGGACGCGACCGCCAGGCCTGGTGACGCGCACCATCTCGCGCAGCGCTAACGGCTGGTCCTCGACGAGCATGACACCGAACTGGGAGCCCGTTACATCGAATGTGTTGCTTTCGAAATCGAGGCAGTGGCAATCCATGACGTGCCCCTCGAAGCCCGACAGCCCCTCGCTGCGTGCGCGTGCCTCGAAACACTCGATCATCTTCGGCGCCCAATCGGTGGCCACGACCCGGGCACCGAGTCGCGCTGCCGGAAGGCTGAGCCCACCCGTGCCTGCTGCGACGTCGAGGAACCGATCGCCCGACTTCAACTGCGCGAACTCCAGCGCTGCATTCGCAAACTCCGCCTCGCCGGGGGCCACGAACTGGTCGTACCCACTAGCAATCGCATCCCACGCCTCTTTGGGAGCCACGTGCGACTCTTGTTTCTCCCCGATGGCCGTGCGGAGCGCGTCGGTGAACGCCTCTGGCTGCTCCATCGGCGGATCGTCGGCGGCGTTCTCGATCACTTGCAACGCCCACCCGTATCGCTCGGCTGCCCGCTCTGCGACCACAAGCGAGGTTGCCAGATCGTGCCGACCCCAGATGAGCGACGTGGGGACCGAGATTTGCAAAAGCTGCTCCTCCGGAATGGCCGGCAAGCCGAAGCTGCCCATCAACGCGTGCTGAGCCGGGCCGAGAGTGGCGTCGGCGGCGCGGTCAAGGTTGTAGGCCTTCACTCGCTCCCAGTCGTCACCCATGCGCCGTTGCAACCGAGCGAGGTCGAATGCACACTTGCTCCACAGGTGGTCGTGGGTTTGCTCGCTCGGCGCCTCGCTAAACGCCATGAGCGCTTGCCCGAATGCCGGGTCCGGCTCGAATTCAGATAGCCCCAACGCGTCGACGAGGACTAGCGTGCTGATGCGATCTCCGTGGCTACACGCGAAGCGCGCCGCGATGGCGCCGCCGAGGATCTGCCCGACGAGGATCGGCGGATCGTCGCATGTGGCGTCGATGAGCTCGGAGAGCCAAAGCATAGCTCGCTCCACATCCAGGCCAGTGGCTGCGACCGCCGATACTCCGTGCCCGGGCAGGTCCGGCGCGATCACGCGGTGGGTCTTGACCAGCTCCGGAATCACGCGTAGCCACTTGGCGGCGTATTCGCCCGGGCCATGCAGCAGGATCACCGGCGGGCCCTCCCCCCCCTGCAAGACGGCGGTCGAAATGCCGGCGAGCTGCAGCGTCGATTCAGAGACGGGCAGCCCCTCGAGAAGGCGGGCGCGGGTTTCCAACGAGGACCGAGTGTTTGGATGTTTCCGTAAAGTGGACATAATGGGCTCCCAGGTGGTCGGTGATGATCTGCTGTCCAACCTGGGGTGCGAACTCGATCGGTCGCTTCGGGCGAACCACCCAATTTGCAGGCGCCGCCGCATGAGCGAAATCACCCATACCAACCCGCCCGATGGCAGCTTCAGATCAGCTTGTGATCGTGGGCGTAGGCCGCGGCCGCGGTCCTCGTCGAAACGTCCAGCTTGTTGAAGATGTTGTTCAGGTGACGATCGACGGTCCGGCTGCTCACGAACAGCTCGGCCGCAGTTTCCTTGTTCGTCTTGCCGGCTGCGACGAGCTGCAGGACCTCCAGCTCGCGCGGCGTCAAGCCATGGGTGTCCACCGGCGTGGCTTGCATTGCTCGACCGAGCGCCTTGACGCGCGCGACTTCGGGCGCGGCCCCCAGTTGCTCGAGCATCGCCATGGCGGCATCGAGCTCCAATTGAGCGCCCTCGCTGTCGTCGAGCGCCCGGCACGCGATCCCCACCAGGATCCGCGCCCGAGCGGCTTCGTACGGCGCCTCGACTCGATTCCAGGTGTGGAACGCCTTCCGAGCCAACCCGAGCGCCCGCTGTGCATCGCCCTCCTCCAGGGCAAGGGCCGCTTCGGCCTGCGCCGCCATGGCGGCAAGAACCTCCGTACCGAAGCGATCGGCCACCTCGGTCAAATCGCGACACGCATGGCGCGCCGCATCGATCTCGCCGACGGCGAGCATGATCTCCGCACACGCCGGCAGTAGGCGGGCCCGCCGCAGCGGATCGTCCGATGCCCCAAGGATGCGGCGAATCGACCCGCGCGCGACGTCCTTGTTGCCTTGCGCCAAACGCAACAGCGAAAGTCCAGGCTGCGGCTCGAACCCGCTCTGACTCGCCTCCCGGTAGAACTCTTCGGCGGCTTCGTACTCGCCGCGTAGCCGGTGAATTTCTGCCTGCTGGTAAAACGCGGCATTGGACGGTCGCAGACTCGCCCTGGCGTAGCGTTCGCAGGCGCGGCGCGCTTCGTGGACAGCGTCGGACCACTTGCCGCTCAGCTGCAGGAGTTCCGCGCGATGAACCAGACAGGTGCCACTGAATGCGACCATCTGAGGCTGCCCCTCACACCAGTCGGCAAGTGCATCCGTCCACTCGCGCGCCCGAGCCACGGCGTAGACCTGCTGACACGCATCGATGACGCTGCAGTAGACGAGCCCGGTCATGATCGGGGACACAGCCCCCGCGGTAACATCGAGCATGACCTGGTCCAGCAACGCAAAGCCCTTGTCGACATCACTCGCACCAATCAGCGCGCGCCCGTGCTGATGCCGAGCACACGCGCGGAGATCTGCATCGCCGTACTTCTCACCGATAGCGACGGCCTGCCTGGCCACCGCCTGCGCGGTCTCCCAGTCGCCCTGGCTCAGCTGCTGCTCGATCTGCGGGACCAGAAGATACCCGGCCTCAGCGTCCAGGTGCGCTTGGCTGTCGACGTGAGCCTGCGCGCGCGCGAGCCACCCGTTGGCGCGCGCGCGCTTCCCCGCAAACAGCAGACATAGACCGAGCCAGAATGCGCAGCGCGTCGCCCGGCCCAGATCATCCGCGCCGACGTAGGCCTGGTAGGCGCGCTCGAGGGCGGAGAAGAAGCCAGCGTCATTCCCGACAAGGTAGGCCGCGGTCGCCAGGCGCTCCAGATCGTCAGCGCCTAGCCGTGCCGCTGCGTCGGCCTTGGCAAACCACGCAAACGCCGCCGACCACGAACGCTCTGCGTAGGCGGCTCGAGCCGCCACGAGCACATCGGTCGTGTCCCTGGGACGCTTCGTCACTTCCACCACCATGGTGCTCGCCTCACAAGTTCAACTTGTTTTTGCCACTTCACGGCCGAAAAGCCCAGCCGCGCATCCTGACCCGCGATTCTGAGCTTCACGGTGAAGCAACGATGTCTCGAAGTCACGTATCGCAGAAGCGCTGCCATGCCCACGACCTCACGCATTCGCATGCC
The DNA here is from genome assembly GCA_035512875.1 of Gemmatimonadaceae bacterium. Classification (GTDB taxonomy): domain Bacteria; phylum Gemmatimonadota; class Gemmatimonadetes; order Gemmatimonadales; family Gemmatimonadaceae; genus JALZIF01. Next base: position 5,644 of record DATKDD010000029.1, read on the forward strand.
GAATACTCCCAGGTGATTCAGGTAGGATGCCACGGTCGTTCCCCACGCATCTCGCGCGACGGACCAGGGTTTGCGGCGTGGCGCGACAAGGCCGAGGATCGGAAGACCGATCGCCGTGACGCCATCAAGATCGCTGCATGATCGGCCAGGAGCGAACTCTCGGCTGGCCCATGATACCATGGGCTCGCCGGTCGCGCCGTGGCCGCATCCGGCGGCGCCGGTGTATCTTCGCAGGGCTGACGCCCACGCGAGGCCCCACGCGTACGCCTCCGGACTGTGAACCGACCCGGACTTTCAAGGAGAACATCGTGACAACTGGAACGCTGACCCGGATTGCCCTGACGGCTTTTGCTCTCGCGGCCGCCGCCCACCCCGTGCGGGCGCAACAGCCGCAGGCGGCGCCGGTGGCACGGATCACTTTGGAGGAAGCGAGGACGGCCATGGACGCCGCCGAGGCGGAAGCCCGCCGCAACGGCTGGAACCTCGCCTTCGTCATCAGCGACGCCGAGGGAACGCCGATTTACGTGCGGCGCATGGATAGCGTGCCCCGGCGCAATTACGACATCGCAACCAACAAGATCCGCACGTCGATCACTGCCGGCATGCACACCGCCGATTACGCCACGGCGCTTCAGGAGGGGCGGATTCAGGCGATCGAGGGAGCGCTGACCTTTGATGGTGGGCTGCTTCTTCGGCGAGGCGGCGCGGTTGTGGGGGCGTTCAGTGCAAGCGGTGCACGTGGCGCGGAGGATGCCCAGGCGGTGCGCGCCGGCATGGCGGCCATCGGCATCCAACCATAGGTCCGTCCGGGCGGCGGGCGCACAACCGCGCCCGCCGGTCCTTATGGATCAGCAGTGGAGCGAGCCGGAAGGTTCTACGCCAGCAGGTCGGCGACGCAAGCGATCAGCTGTTCCGCATCCAGCGGCTTCGGGACGATGGCGGTGCACCCGCAGGCAAGGATCGCCTCGGTGGCGGCGGCTGTGGTGTCACCGGTTACGGCGACGATCAGCGGCTTTCGGAGTTCAGGGGCGTCACGGAGCCGCGTTGCCACGGCGTACCCATCCAGCACGGGCATATTCATGTCGAGGAGGATCAGGTCGGGTGCGCGTCGAGAGACCTCCTCGAGGCCGAGCACTCCATCAGCGGCGGCGCGGACGGTGTAGCCCTCGTCGGCCAGTAGCTCCGAGATGATCTCCACCATCATCTCGTCGTCGTCAATGATCAGGATATCAGCCATCCATCGGTCATCCATCGGTCAGGTCAGGATCGGGGAAGGCCGTCTGGCGCGAGAATCACCGGGCGTCGTCCTCCACTGAATCGTCAGGTCCGACCCCGCGATCTGATTGCGCCCCATGGATTTTGCCCGGTAGAGTTGCTCGTCGGCGATCGCGACGACTTCCGGCGGGGCGCTTAAGCCGGCGCAGGCCACGGATACCACCCCGAGGCTGGCGGTGACCACCGAGGCCACCGGTGAGGTTTCGTGCGGGATACACGCGTCCACGATCGCCCGACGGATCTTTTCCGCTACCAGGACCGCGCCCTCATGGGATGTCTCGGGCAGCACGACGCCGAACTCTTCACCCCCGTAGCGCGCAGCCACATCGGCGGCCCTGGCGATTGCGCTGCCAATGACACCGGCAACGCTGCGCAGGCAATCGTCTCCGGCCACATGTCCGTAATGGTCGTTGAACAGCTTGAAGTGATCCACGTCGAGGAGGATGAGAGATAGCGGCGCGCCCGAGCGACGAAGCCGTCGGAATTCAACCCCCAGCACACGATCGAAGGCGCGTCTGTTCGCCAGACCCGTCAGCCCGTCCGTCTCCGCGAGTTTCTCCATCCTGTCGCGCGAACGCTTCAACTCGATCTGGTTGCGGACCCGGAGGCGTACGAGCGGGGGACTGATCGGTTTGGTGACATAGTCCACGGCGCCAACCTCGAGCCCGCGAATCTCGGCATCCACATCGCCAAGCCCGGTGATGAAGATGACGGGGATCGAGGCCGTGAGGGGATCCGCGCGCAAGCGTGAGCACAACTCGTAGCCGTTCATCTCCGGCATCAACACGTCGAGCAGGACCAGATCCGGCAATGCAGCGCGAGCGATCTCGATCGCTTGCGCGCCGCGCGTGGCGAAGAACACCTCGTAGCTGGAGCCGAGCACCTCGTTCAGGACCTCGATGTTGGCCACATCGTCATCGACGACCAGAATCCTGCCTCCCTCCGGACCGATCATGTCACCGCTACCGGGAGTTGTTCCCGTTCCAGGGCGTCAAGGGATTTCTCGGCGCCGCGGTAGTCGAGATCAGCGATTCGCTGCGCCAGCGCGGCCACGATCTCCGCGGTCGCGGGGTCCACGACCAGGGGTCGCAGCCGGGCGAAGGTATCTCGCGCCCGGAGGTTGTTGATCACCAGCAACCCACGCAATTCGGCGATGATTGCCGCGACATCGGAGTCACCTGGATCAACGAACGAGAGGCCCACGGGAGGCTCGGGCGCTGGCGCCGCCACGCTCAGGCTTGCGGTGGCGGCAAGCGCAGGTGCCAGGGCAACCCCCAGGGCCTCGAGCAGGTCTGGCACCCGGTGCCGTTCCTGATCCCGCAGAGCCGATTCCAGCCTGGAGGCCTCCGCCGAGAGCTCCCTTGCTTCCAGGGTTCCGGCGACCCCCTTCAGGGTATGCGCCAGACGTTGGGCTTCCTCCCATTCATCCCCATCCAGCATGCGCCGGAGTTCGGCGATCGCGCCCGAGTACTTCCGGTGGAAGTCGACGAGCAGCTTCCTGAGGAGCTTTCGCTTGCCCGCGACGCGTTTGAGCGCGGCCGGGATGTCGAACGGCGGAAGGGAGTCGGGTAACCCGGCGGGCTCCGGGTCGGCACTGCCTGCGATGACCGGCGCAGACGCCTGCATCGGCACGGGCGTCCGTATCACAGCGCCAGCCGCCGGCGTCGCCTCGGCCGTGGGCACAGGAGTACGTGCGCCGTTGGAGGCGCTCACCACGGCGGGGAGTGCCGGCACCGTGGTGACGGCCGGCGCCGGCTCAGATGCCACGGCCGGAAGCAGGTCACCAGCCCGGCGTTTCCTGACCCACCGGGCGAGTATCTCGAACAGGACGGCTGGATCGACGGGTTTCGTCACGTGATCGTCCATGCCTGCCGACCGGCAGCGCTGCCTGTCGGTGTCACTGGCATGGGCCGTCATCGCGATGATCGGCAAACGATGCGGGGCGATCGTTTCCCGAATCCTCATCGTCGCCTCGATGCCGTCCATTTCAGGCATCTGGACGTCCATCAGGACAGCGTCGTAGAGCTCCGGTCTGGCCAGGACCATGGCCAGGGCGACGGCGCCGTTCACCGCCACATCCACGGTAACACCAACGTCTTCCAGGAGTTCGACAGCGATCTGCTGGTTGATCTCGTTGTCCTCGGCGAGCAGGACGTGGGCACCGCGAAGCCCGGCGGCGACGATCGGTTCGGCCGCGAGCGAGTCGTCACTCTGACGGCGCCCCGGAACACCGAAGATGGAGGCAATGGTATCGAGCAGCATCGAGTTCTCCACGGGCTTCACGAGGAACGCCTCGATGCCCACGTTCTCGGCCTGAGCCATCACTTCCTCGCGGCCGAAGGCCGTCACCATGATGACCGTTGGCACCTCGCCGAGGCCCGCCTGATCCTGCAGCAGGCGGGTCGTTTCGATCCCATCGAGGCCGGGCATCTGCCAATCCATGAGAACGAGATCGAAGCGCTCATCGCGACTCGCCGCATCGATCACGATCTTCAATGCATCGGCGCCAGAGTTCGCGACTTCCACCCGCATGGACCAGGAAGTGAGCGTCTCGGTCAGGATCTCGCGTGATGTGGCGTTGTCGTCCACGACGAGCACGCGCAGGTGGGAGAGTTGCGGGATCGACCTCGTGGTGCGATGGGGAGCTCCAACCTGCACTCCGAATGTCGCCGTGAACGTGAACGTACTCCCCTTCCCGGCCTCGCTCTGGACGGAGATATCGCCACCCATCAACCGTGAGAGGCGCTTGCTGATCGCGAGACCCAGACCCGTACCGCCGAACTTTCGGGTAACCGAGGCATCCACCTGGCTGAAGGACTGGAATAGCAGGGCGCATTGCTCCTCGGTCATGCCCATGCCGGTGTCGCGCACGGCGAACTTCAGCTCCACTCTGCCTTTCTTCTGTTCTACCGTCTGGATCGACACCAGGACCTCGCCGTGCTCGGTAAACTTGATCGCATTGGTCACCAGGTTCAGGAGCACCTGTCCGAGCCGCAATGGATCCCCGACGAGCATCTGCGGCACATCCGGCGCGACCTGGAAGAGCAGCTCCAGGCCCCGTTCATTGGCGCGCAGGTCACTGAGGTTGGCCACACTTTCCAAAACCGAAGCCAGATTGAAGTCGGCCTCCTCGATGCTCATCTTGCCCGCTTCGATCTTCGAAACGTCGAGGATGTCGTTGATGAGGCTGAGCAGAGCAGTCCCCGCCGCCCGGATCTTGACGACGTAGTCCCTCTGCTTCGGATCGAGATTCGTCTTCAGCGCCAGATGGCTCAACCCGATCACTGCGTTCATCGGGGTGCGGATCTCATGGCTCATGTTGGCGAGGAACTCGCTCTTGGCCTGCGTCGCCGCGTCGGCCCGCTCCTTCTCAGCCTGAAGTCGCTGCATCATCCGGGAGTTCTGTTCAGCCAATCGCGCATCAAAGACGGTGATGAGAACGGTGAATCCGAGAATAATGAAGGAGGACAGGCTGACCGCGAGCGCCATCCACGGAGTGGCGAGACCGGCCGTAGGATCGCCGGAGACGGAGTGCTCCGAAAAATGGGCGGCGGCCATTCCTACGTAGTGCATGGCCGCCACGGCGGAGCCGATGACGGACGCCGCCAGGACCTGCAAGCGCCAATCGTTGGAACCGCCCGCGAAGCGGAAAGCGAGCCACACGCCGACCCCGGAAAAACCGACCGCCACGACCACGGACAGGCCGACCATCCAGAGCCCGTAGGTGATGCCGGGATCCACCTGTACAGCGGCCATGCCGCTGTAATGCATCGCGCCGATTCCAGCACCAAGGATTACCGATGCGACGGCCAGATCACGAGGCGTCGGGACGGGTCGCCGCCGGATAGCGTAGAGGAGCGCGGCCGACGCCAGGATCGCGGGGATTATCGAGACTAAGGTGATCACCAGATGGTAGGTGACCGCGATCGGCAGCTCGAAGGCGAGCATCCCGATGAAATGCATCGACCAGATCCCGAAGCCCATCGAGAAGGAACCACCCACCAGCCAGAAAATCCACGCCCGCCCGGTCGAGGTCGCCACGCGCCCGGCGAGCCCCAGGGTGGCATACGCCGCAACCATCGCGATCACGACGGATAGGAGGACGAGCCAGAGATGATAGGTCCCTTCCATGATACCTTTGCCTCGAATGGGGTTGATCGGTGCTACGCACCAAGTATCGGCAAAGGCGAGACGTACCTGTGTTGGAACGCGCGAAGGTCGCGCCGGCGAGGCGATGATGCCTGCGCGCGGCTCGTCGCCGAGCCGCGCGCATGGTGGCGAGTGGCGAGCGCCTGACCGATCGCTCGCCACTACGGTCGGAGTCCGCAATCGGAACCGACGGCCGCGGCTCGGCCGCGAGTTCGCGCTGAAGCTGGTGACGCCGGCGCTCGCAACGGCCGCGACCGCGAAGGCGAGGCTGATTGCCGAAGCACGTGCCGCGTCCGCACTCGATCATCCCAACATCGCAACTGTCTACGACATCGGCGA
>DATKDD010000030.1:0-3513 GCA_035512875.1 Gemmatimonadaceae bacterium
GAGCGTGGCCTGGACGAAATTCTCCAGATAGTTCGGCTGGCGGAAAACCTCCACCCGCTTTCGCAGGCCGGAGGTGCCGGGTTGCTGGTCAGCGAAGGGCTGGGTCGCAACTTTGCGAATCATTACCGCTCCTTCAGGCACAGGATGATCCAGCTGCTTTTCTCCTGAACTCTGCCCTCCCCCACGGTGAGCTCCAATAGCGCGAGGAGCGATCCGAATCATCCAATGTTTCCGCCGCATCCGTTTCAACCATGAGCGTTGGTGCCGGCTACCAACCGTAGTCTCGACCTGTGATGAGTTGTCGGTCCCATCTCTTGAACGCTCGACGATGCGTTGGGCCGTCCGCACCGGAGCTTGCCAGGCGGGGTACGGATCAACACGATGCTGACGAGCGCTACCCCGGGCGCGGCAGATGAATAGTGAACGTCGTGCCTTGTTCCTCGGACGAGCTGACGTCGACCGATCCCCCATGCGCAGCCACGATGCGGTCGACGATGTAGAGCCCCAGACCGAGGTGATGGCGGTCCCGGCCGCCCTCGGGTTTGTCCGGCTTCATGGCCTGGAATATCTCGCCTAACTGCTCACGGGGGATGACAGGACCCTCGTTCTGCACGGAGATCACTACTTCGTCCGGCATCCCGTGCGCGGTCACGTATATCAGCGCCTTGGATCCGTGTTGTATCGCATTGCATGCCAGGTTGGTTACCGCCTGGGCGAGCCGGCCGGCGTCCCACTGCCCCCGTAAATCGCCGCCGGTTTCGATTCGCACGACGCTGCCGGGGAACGACGCCGCGATCTCCGCCGCGACGTCCTGCACCACCGCCGTCACATCCGTGTCCGTTCGCACGATGGGGATGCCGGAGCCAAAACGGGATCGCGTGAACTCGAGGAGGTCCGACACCATCTGGTTCATGCGCCGGGCGCTGCTCGCGATCCGGGTGACGAGTGTGAGGTTCGGACCCCGGAGCTCGTGCGTCTCGAGCACGAAACTCGAAGACGTAATGATGGCCCCAAGAGGTGTCCGCAGATCGTGGCCGAGAATGGCGAGAAACAGCTCCTGCGAGCGGCCTATCGAGTCGGTGTATCGAACGATCGATTCGGCGATTGCCTGATCTATGGCCTCGTTGAACCGGGTCATGTCTTCGAGTTCGTCGGCGCCGGCATTGCGAAGGTGTTTCGTCCACAGGCGTATGACGCTCGCGCGCAACGCGCGGAACTCGGCCACCATGTGAGCGACGGAGAAGCCGCTTTCCGCTCTCCCCGCTCCATGCGCCTGCGCTGCGGTGGCAGTGTTTTCCTGAATTGCGTCGGATTCCCCGGCCGCCTTGTCCTCCTGCTCCTCCTCTGTTTGAGGCGTTGCGAGGTCACTGGCGATTACTCCGAGCATCTCCTTTGCATGATCGCGGAGCGCCGCGATGTCCATCGACGCGCCCATGGGCAGACTGCGGGCGAATGTCTCCCATTCCGAGAGAATCTCTTCCGTGTTCTCTCGAATGAAGTTCGCAAGTGTGGACATCAGCTTCGCTTGAGAGAGGTTGGCAGCCCGCCAAGGGTCCGCATACAGCGATTGAATCAACACGCCGCGCCCGTGCCCGCAAGCTAGCGGTCCGGACCCGATTCCCCCTCCGCGGCGCGCTTGGGACGGTGTGCCGAGGCGTCGGCGGCCTCGAGCGGTGACGCCGGAACCGGCTCGCCTCGTAAGGCGGCCTGGCCCAGTCGCGAGAAGTTGATGGAATTTCCGAGGATCCGCGCGCTCTCCTGCGGCGCGTGAAAGCCCATCGAGTTTTCGGCTTCCACGAAGTCCGCAAAAAACTGCGCGGCTCGCTGGTAGCGTTGCGCGACCGCAAAGCGCGGCGTGGTGCTGTCGTCCGTGCGCGCCCTCTCCAGCGACTGCACCAGATCGAGGAGCGCGTCGATCGCGATGTTACGCAGCTCGAAGGTCCGATCCTGAATGGTAAAGACACGTTGCCGAAGCTCATCTTCGGAAATCCTGTGACAGGTCTGGCACGACCGGTCGATCATCAGCAGAGGACTGCGCACCTGATGGTCGCTGACCTTGAGCGCGCCTACACGCTGGTACGGCATATGGCAGTCGGCGCAGGCGACGCCGGAGCGGGCGTGTATTCCCTGACTGTACATCTCGAATTCCGGATGCTGGGCCTTGAGAACCGGCGCGCCCGAGGCGGCGTGGACCCAATCGCGGTGGCCAACCGAGTCGTAGTAGGCGAGCATGCTGTCGACCAGCAACCCGCGCGACCAAGGATAGGTGAGCCTCTTCTCCTCGCCTTTGAAGTAATACTCGACGTGGCACTGACCGCAGACGAACGTGCGCATCTCCTGCCGCGTCGCCATGGTGTTCACATCGTAGTCTGCCACGCCTTGCGACGCCTTGAGGGCGCGAATCCCCTCCATGAAGCCGGGTCTCGTCACGCGAAGCTCCATCGTCTCCGGCGTGTGGCAGTCGATGCAGGAGATCGGATGCGACACGTGCTCCTTGGCTTCAGCGTAAGGCATCTGATTCATTGCGGCAAACCCGCGCATCAGATCACCGTCACCGAGCTTCATGTACGGAACGTAGACGGATGCATGGCAGTGAATGCACGTGCCCGGCTGATTCGCTACGATCTGCCGCTCGGTATAGAGCTGATCCTCGAGCATGTATGCATGCCCGCGCTCTTCGCGAAAATCGCTTGCGAACGCATATCCCTGCCACATGCGCCGCAGACGGGGATCCTCCTCGAGCCGCGACTGTGCCACGACCCGTCGTGGGTCGACTGCGGTCGGAGTACGCGGCAGGGCCTCGCTTCCGCCATACCGCGTGTAGACCTGATCGACCGTTTTTAGATAGGCGTCGTACTGGAGTGGGAAATTGCGTCCCCACACCGCCGGATCGGTGGTGGTATCCGTGACCTCCACCACGCGATAGAACGGATTCCGCGCCTCTTGCCGCCGCTCGAAAATGTTGGTCAGCAGCACGGCGAGAGCCACCGCCGCCACCGCCGAGAGAACCGCGGCGCCAACCAGCCAGCGGCCGGTGAACCGGCGGCGCGGGGGCTCGGGATGTGTGGAGACGTCAGGTTCGGTCATCGAATGCTCCGGCTAGGCGGTATGGCCTCACCGCACCATGTGGCCAACGTACGTGTGGCAGCGAATGCACGAAAAGTCCCCAGCTCCCTCGACTCTCGCACCATCGTGGATCGCCGCGCGGTCCGCAGTGCCGGCTGTGGACTCGATGTGATCCAGGCGGTCAGCGTCGATCTGATCGACGATTTCACCGTGACAGTCGCGGCAGGTCCGCTCCGTGATCGCGCGGTTATGCGGCTTGATTTGCAGCGGGTCGGGAAAACGGCCGGTCGTGAACGCCAGGGAGTGCCAGAAGCCATTGGATGCCTTGGCCGCATATTTTCCCACCGCGTCGTGCGGCATGTGGCAGTCCGCGCACCTCGCGACGTTGCGGTGGCTGGACTTGAGCCACGCCGAGTAATGCTCCTCCATGATGTGGCAGTTAGCGCA
>DATKDD010000031.1:0-6988 GCA_035512875.1 Gemmatimonadaceae bacterium
AGTACGTTGGACTCCGACGGCGAGCTTCACTCTGGAGGAATTCGTGATTCAATCCAATCGCGACAGCCCGGCGGCAGATCTTGCCCGGGCCACGCCGCGTGGCAGCGGTTTCCTTCAGTGGGCGCGCTTTCCTTTCTACACCTTAGACGGGCGCGGAACCGAAGCCGCCATCTGGATAGGCGACGCTCGCTACACAGTGGATCCGGAAGTGTCGTGGGCGGCTGTACGGCTGGACCCTGCCGCGGAATAGCGGACACGGCGGAATGTGGCCGCGTTTCAATCCTCGATCTCGAATTCTTCAGTGGCGTACGGCCGAAATCCGCGGGCCAGATAGTTAGGGATGGCCGCGCGCGAGTCCAGGGTGCAGGTGTGAAGCCACACACGAGCGGCCCCCATCGACCAGGCTCGCTCAACGGCTTCGACCAGCAGCCATCTGCCGAGCCCTCGTCCGGCGAATTCGGCGAGCAGCCCGAATAGCACTATCTCGACCGAGCCGTCGTCGTGGCACTCGAGCTCGTAGAACCCCGCACGCTCGCCGTCGATCGTGAGTTCGTACAGCGTCACGCGCTCCGTGGCGAAGCGCTCCACCACCCTGGCATCGCTCCATTCATCCCGGTCGTGCCAGCGATACGTTGATCCCACCTGTGCGTAAAGCTCGCGAAAATGCTCCGCGGACACGGGGAAGCAGCGCTCTACGCGGGCGCTGGTTGCCGGCACCATTCGCCCGCGCACGAGTTCACCGGACGACGTGAGCTGAAAGAACGTGCGAGTGACTTTCGTCATCGTGAGGAAGCTAGCGCGAGCCGCCCGCAAGTTGCCGTAGGCTTGCGAGCTGACAATGCTCCCGGGATGCGCGACGCGGGATGCGACGAACCAGGCCCCATCTCCCCTTTTGCATTTCCCATTTTCCAAGCCAGGTTTCCCCTATAACCCGCTCGAATCCAGCATCGGAGGTGCCAGAACCACACGGTCCAGCACACTATATAGACCGGGTAGACCAAACCAAGCGACAAGTTTAGGTATAAAACGTTTTGCCACAGACGGTTAACCTCATTATTGCTTCTTGGACCGACCAGTCGTATATTCACGCCAAATGAAAGATCGTAGAAGCCAGATCATTGACGCGGCGACTGAGCTGATCTGCCGCAGCGGCTTTGCGCAGACGTCGGTCGATGATGTCATTCGCCAGGCCGGGCTGTGCGGCAAGGGGCACTTCTACCACCACTTCAAATCGAAAGAGGAGCTCGGGTTCGCCGTCGTACAGCGGCAGTTCGACCGGTTCGCCGGCCACGGGTTGGCGATCCTCCGAGATCCGCGAGTACCGCCGCTGGAGCGGCTCGACCGTTTCATCGACGCGATGGTGGAAGGACAGGAGGAGAGTGGCTGCGCCGTGGGGTGCCCGTTCGGCAATCTCGGCGCGGAGCTGGCGGAGCATAACGAAGGATTGCGGCTGGAGCTGGCGCAGGTGTTCGAGCGCTGGGCGAGCCAGCTGGACGTTCTGCTCTACGAGGCGCGCGACGAGCTGGTCGAGGGGACGGACACGCGCGGGCTCGCCCAGTTCATCATCGCGACGCTCGAAGGGGCGATGCTGATGTTCCGGGTGCAGCGCCGAATGACGATCCTGCGCGGTATTGCCGGGCAGCTCAAGCAGTTCGTGGGTTCGCGGGTTCGCGGACGAGCCATGGCGGCGGCCGGGCCGTCTGCATAACGAAGTATCGCGGCACCGCCCGCACGAGCGGCGGCCGCTGGGAGGGAATGCGGGATGACGACCATGCTGTTGTCCCCGCCCGTGAAGTCGGGGTGGGGTGAGGAGGCGCAGGTGAAAACGGTTGCAACCGACGATGAGCGCGCGGGGGCGCGCCGCGCGTTCGAGGCCGAAGCGCTCGAGCAGCTCGATGCGCTGTACAGCTTTGCGCTCAAATTGACCCGCGACCGGGCCGACGCCGAGGATCTGGTGTCGGACACTCTGTTGCGCGCGTTCGACCGCTGGGAGCAGTACCGGCTCGGTTCCAACATCCGGGCATGGCTGTTCACCATTCAGTATCACACGTTCGTCAGCCGAAAGCGCCGTGTGATGTCGCGCGAAGTGTCGCTCACGCCCGACGGCGACGATCGCGCGCCGCTCGATGTGGTGGGCGAAGCAGATCCGGAGTCGCGTTTCTTCGACGGGTTTCTCGATGACGAGATCACCCGGGCAATCGACGCCCTGCCTGACGAGTATCGGACAGCCGTGGTGCTCAGCGATCTGCACGAGTTGAGATATGCGGAGATAGCCGAGATCCTCGACGTGCCCGAGGGCACCGTGAAGTCGCGGCTGTTCCGCGGCAGGCGGTTGCTGCAGCGGGCGCTCGTCGGCTACGCGGTCGACATGGGGTACATCAAGCCGCGATCCGAGGCGGCGTGAGCGGCGGGAACGTCAGGCGCGATTGGCCAGTTCGCGCCTGACGCGCGCGCGGTGGCGGCTCGCCTTGGCGCGATTGCCGCACGTGCCCATCTGACACCAGCGGCGGCGCCCGTTCCGCGTCGAATCGAGGAAGACGCGCGGGCAGTGCGGATCCCCGCACCGCCTTACGCGAGCGAGCTCTCCGGTCACCAGCGAGTCGGCGGCCGACTCCACAACCGGGATCATAAGCGCCGCGAATGCATCGCCGCCCGGAATGAAGGAGCGCATGAAGGTGCCATCCGCCCGCTCCTCGAGCCGCCGCGTTCCCACACTGCGGCCGAGCACCCGATTGATCTCGACGACAGCCGCGCGCTGTACCTCCAGAGATTGCGCCCCAAGCTCTGCCAGCGCTCGCAACGTGGCTCGGATTCGCCGACCTTCGGCCAGTACCGCGCTCGCCCCCGCCAACTGCAGCTGCGCTCGCCGGCGTATTCCGCTCGCGCGCTCGGCGTCCAGCAGCAACGATGCCTCGAGCCATCGAAGGAGCGCGTCGAAATCGCGCAGCAGGTCAACACGCATTCCCCGCCGGACATCGTCGGTATTGACGAAATCCAGCCAGAGTCGGTCGCCGAGAAAAATGAACACCAGCCCGTCTGTCGAAGCGCTGTGAGTACGGGACATGCGTTGGATCGGGCGAGGGATCGTACCGCGCGAGGAGTCGGGAAGCAAGAACGGATTCGACGGCTCGGTCGATTTCACGCTGTCAACGACCTGAGCTGAACTTCCTCCGGCGATTGGACTGCCCCCGGCGTGTTAATGCGCCGAATCGCCCAACGAGGGTAGTCGCGTCCAGAATTCCCCTGGCTTCGGAGGGGTATCATTAAAGGTGAATGCACTCGCGTTCACATTCGAGAGGAGACCAGATGCGTAGAAAGCTCGTTCGGCAGTTTTGGGGTTCACTGGCTGTGGCAGGGGCGCTGGTGACAACTCAGAGTGCAATGGCCCAGACGGCCCCGCCGGATTCGTCCGTAGCCATGGTGGGCACGACATTGATCTCCGTACACTATGGCGCCCCGTCGGCAGATGGGCGCCAGGTATTCGGCACGCTGGTGCCCTACAACCAGCCGTGGAGGCCTGGCGGCGGCGATGCGACTACGTTCCGCACGCTCCGCGCTCTCAAGATGGGCGACGTGGATGTGGCCAGGGGTACGTACACGCTGTTTACCATCCCTGCCGCAGCGTCGGGTGCATGTAATGGCGGCGGCGCGGCTGGACCGGGTGTGTTGATCCTGAGCCGGCAGACCAGCGGCGCGTTCGATCCGGCACAGGAAGCCGCGAGAGTGCCGATGCGCGCGTGCCAGTTGGCCGATGCGGTCGAGCGCCTGACGATTCGTGTCATTCCTGGATCGGGAAGCACCGGCACGCTGCGCATCGAGTGGGAGCGCACCAGGTACGACATTCCATTCAGCCTGGTCCGCTAGCGTAATGCGCTAGGAGAAGATCGTCACCCGCGCGAAAGCCGGAGTCCAGGGATTGGCGTATCCGGACTCCGGCTTTCGCCGGAATGACGGCTTCATCCGAGCTACCGGCTCCGGATCCGGATTGCCCGTCCGGTTCGGCTGTCCGTCTGCTCCCCTTCACGGACGGCGAAGGCACCGTTCACGAGAACGTGTGGAATGCCTGTCGGATACTGAAACGGGTCGGTGAACGTCGCGCGGTCCGCGACGGTAGCGGGGTCGAACGCGACCACATCGGCGGCACTCCCTACGCGTAGCCTTCCACCATCCCCAAGCCTGACGCGAGAAGCGGGAAAGCCGCTCATCTTCCAAACAGCCTGTTCCAGGGTGAGCGCCTTCGTATCGCGTACGAAGTGCCCGAGCACTCGCGGAAAACTGCCGAGTCCGCGCGGGTGCGGATGGCCGCGCCGGGCGGGCCCTTCAATAGCGAAGGCACCACCATCGCTGCACACCATGCCGAGCGGGTGCGCAAGAATGCGGGCGAGATTGTCTTCGTTCATGGCAAAGCCGACCATGCCGACGTCGCCGCCGCTGCGGGTCAGCAGCGCCACCGTCAACACGTCGGGCGGCGATCCCAGCGAATTCGCATAGGTGCCGAGCCTTTGACCCTCCGCCGCCTTGTCGGACTCGGCCCGCACCGAGGCGATCATCACGTTGTCCCAGCCGCCAATGCTCTCGGCCTTGGCCGCTGCCTGCGCGCGCAACGCGGGCCCGGTGTCGGAATCGGCAAGCCGGGCGAGAAACGCAGCCGTACCTCCGTCGCGGCTGGAGGCAGGAAAGAGATTGCTCAGCCCCGTTTGATAGGCAATGTACGGATAGCGATCGAAGGCGATGTCGAGCCCGGCGGCCTTCGTCTCCTCGATGCGCGCGAGCACCGTGTCGATCTTCGGCCAGTTGCGCGGTCCCTGCGTCTTGAGATGGGAGATCTGCAGCGCGCAACCGGCTCCGGTGGCGACGGCGATTGCCTCATCGACCGCTTCCATGAGCAGGTCGTCCTCGTTGCGCATGTGGGTAGCGTACGGCAACCCGCGCGCGGCGAGTGGACGGCAGAGAGCGATGAGCTCCTCGCGACCGGCGAACGCGCCCGGAGTGTATTCGAGTCCTGTCGAGGCACCGCACGCGCCATCGGCCAGCGCCTGGCTAACGAGCGCCACCATCTGATCCAGCTCGTCGGACGTTGCCGGGCGATCATCTGCGCCGACGACTACGCCCCGCACCGTTCCGAGTCCGACCATCGAAGCGACGTTGACGGCGGGGCGGAGCGAATCGATCGCCGCGAACACGTCGGCCATCGTCTGCCGGCCGCCATCGCGCCTCGACGGCGCTCGTGAGCCGCCATCCTGGCCGGCGATGATGGTCGTGATCCCCTGCCTTACGACCGATGCGGCGCGCGGATCGGCGCTCAGCGAGCCGTCGCCGTGCGAGTGGATGTCGATGAAACCGGGCGCGATCGCCAACCCCCTCACGTCGACTTCTTCGCCGCCCCGGGTAGCGAGCCGCGGGCCGATCGCGCTGATCCGTCCGCCGGTGACCGCGATGTCGGCGTCTACGGCGGGGGCGCCGCTGCCGTCGAACACGGCGCCTCCACGAAGAACCAGATCGGCGCGAGATGGCGCGGGTGCGACCTGAGGGCTCGAGGCGCAGGCGCGGTCGGCGAGCAGCAGCGCGGCGGCGCCTTGCAGAAATGTGCGTCGGGTCGTCATGCGGGAAGCTCGAGGGCGTGCGAGGGGGGGATCACGAGGTCAGGCGCGGCGATGAGCGCGTCTTCACGATAGGCGAGCCAGCCGGTGGTTTCGTCGGCCGACAGCTCTACCTCCGTACCGAGCGGGAGCGTAAGGTTCGGCGCGTCATGCCCGGCGGGAAAATCCATCAGAATCGGAACATCGAGATCGGAGACGAGGTCGAGCAGGAAGTTCTCGAACTCATCCTCCTCCGACCGGTCGAGGGTGAGCTGGCCGAACACGATGCCACGAATGTTGCGCAGCAGTCCGGCGGCGCGGAGATGCACCAGTCGCTCGTCGACGACCGACATGGGATCGCGCGTCTCCTCGAGAAAGAGAATTGCATCATTGGTATCGATCTCGTAAGGGGTACCCACTGTCTGCTGCACCATCGACAGATTGCCACCTGTCAGGCGGCCCTGTGCGCGCCCAGGTCGAACCGCGCGCGCAATGCCGCGGCCGAGCCGCGTCGACGGGCGCGGCGCCGTCATCGCTGCTATGAGCGTCGACGTCGTCAGGTCTCTCGAACCGGGAAGGAGATCATCGACCGTAGGACCGTGAAAGGTGCGCAGGCCGGCTCGGCGGGCCAGCCACAGGTGGAGCACCGTGATGTCGGAGTATCCGACGAAGATCTTTGGCGCTCGACGAAATACCTCCGGCTCGAGGTGCGGCAGAATTCTCACGGCGCCGTAGCCGCCGGTTCCCGCGACGATGGCCTTCACCTCCGGATCGAGCCACATCGCCATGAAGTTCTCCGCCCGCGACTCGTCTTCCACGCGCCGAAAGCGCCGAAATCGTTCGATGTCGGGATCCAGACGGACGCGAAAGCCGGCCCGCTCCAGCGCTTCGACGCCTCTGGACAGCGGCCCGAGTCGTGGCGCGTACGACGGCGCGACGACGCCGATGAGATCTCCCTTGGAGAGTGTTAAGGGACGGAGGAGCAAAAGCGGGGGTCGAGGGACGCGGGAAGCGGGACGAGGGAAGCGGGACGAGGGACGCGGCATTGCATCGCGGACTCAAGTCCTCGATCGACGCATTCTAACCATTAAACATGCTGCGGCACGTGACGCCTCCGCAATTCGCATCCCGCCTCCCGCACCCCTCGCCCCGCACCCCACCCCGCACCCCGCACCCCGCTTCCCGCGTCCCTCGACCCCCGACCCGTTACTTTTAGTCCAATGTCCCCGAACGACACCTACTTCCGTAAAGGCTTTGGGCTCAAGGCTGCCGTCCAGCAGACGCTGACCGCCGACTATACGGCGCGCCTGGTGGACCTGTTGCTCGAGCGGGAGCACACGCTCACGGTCGAGGGAGTCACGATTCGACTCGCCAGGGAATTCGGCTTCTGCTACGGGGTGGAGCGCGCG
>DATKDD010000032.1:0-5891 GCA_035512875.1 Gemmatimonadaceae bacterium
CGGTTGGCAGCTCACGGACCGGGAACTGGCGCTCGAGGGAGAGCACCCTGGATTGGGAACCGTCACCCTCCGTCAGCTTCTAGCCGCCTGGGTGGCGCACGATCTGGGTCACATGGCGCAAACCACGCGTGTGCTGGCGAAACAATATCGCGAGGCGGTGGGGCCGTGGCGAGAGTACCTGCCGGTGCTCGACCGTTAGGGGGGCGGCCAGCGTCTCAAACCGGGGAACAGCCTAGAACCCGGTGAACCCCGGCGAGATGAACCTACCCGGGAGGTAGCTGACGAAGAACGGCACGTAGGCGATCAGGATCAGCACTACCGCCGCGATGGTCCAGATACCGAAGCGGTCGAGAACCGTCTCCCATCCGGTGCGCGCCGGCGCCGTCAGCGTCTCCGACACCGGGATGTCAACCGGCTCCCCGCCTCGGCGTCCGGCAACGATCGTCAGGCCGATGACCACGAAGAACAACATAACGCCGATGAACATCAACGACCCGCCGATCCCCGTGAGCATGCCGCCGAGGTCCCACGCTGGATTGTCGTAGGTCGCCGCCGCGCGATAGGTACGCCTCGGCATTCCCTCGATCCCGGCGGAGATCATCCCTCGCGCGAAGATGATGATGCCGACAGTGTACACCCACGACGAGGCGAGCGCGATCTTCCTGCTGAACAACGCGCGGCCGGTGAGATAGGGAATCATCCAGTAGGCGACCCCCATCAGGGTCAGGGCCACCGCACTCCCAACCGTCATGTGGAAGTGGCCCGGCACCCACGTAGTGTTGTGGATGGACTGATTCATCGTGAAGCTGGCGTTGACCAGTCCCGTCGCGCCACCGAGCACGAACGTGAGCATCGCCAGCAACTGCGCGGCCACCGATGGATCGCCCCAGGGCAGCTTCGGAATCCAGCCGAGCAGTCCGCGGCCGCCGCGGCGCCGCCCCCCGATCTCGAGTGCCGCCATGACCGAGAACGCCGTCGCCAGGCTGGGAAAGAAGACACCGAACGTGAGTACGCCGTGCACCGCCTTCATCGACGTCGAGATGCCGGGGTCGGTATACTGATGATGGAATCCGGTGGGAATCGATAGGAGCAGGAACAGGATGAAGGTTATGCGCACGAACGAGTCGCTGATGAGCTTTCCGTCCACCTGACGCGGGATCAGAGCGTACCATGACACGTACGCCGGAAGCAGCCATGCGTACACGATCGCGTGGCCGGTGAACCAGAACAGCGTGCGCGTTAGCAGCGGGTCGATCAGCGGCAGCAGGCCTAACGTCCACGGAGTGAGCAGTCCCAGGAACGACACCGCGATCGGGATCGATGCCAGGCCCCACATCAGGTACGACGCCACCGAGATGTAGGCGAGCAGCGGGATGCGGGCGCCGGGGTGCTCGCGGCGCCAGCCGCGCAGATTGACCAGCATGCTGAGGAGCGCGAGCCAGGTGCTCACCACGACGAGCGCGAGCCCGATGTAGTAGCTCCAGTGCGCCTGTAGCGGCGCGTAGGCGGTGTAGAGAACACTCGCCTGATTGCTCAGCACCGCGTAGACCACGAGCACGTTGCCCAGCACCAGCGATGCGAACGTCGCCCAGAGGATCCGGCCGTCCAGCGGGCGGCTCAGCGCGCGCGCGGTCATCAGCGGCAGAAAGCCGTTCGAGAACGAGAACGTGAAGATCAGCACGTTCGCCACGCCGTGCGCGGTGAGGCCCTGGTAGTACGTCCGCAGCCCCGGGAAGTAGCCGATGATGTCGATCTTGGCGTAGGAGAGCGCGTTCGCCAGTCCGTGGAATACGCCGGCGGTGAGCGCGGCATACCCGATGTAGAGCATCCAGCGGAGCGCGCGCCGTTGGCCCTCGGGCAGCGTGTAGCCGGTAGGGTCCAGTACGGTGGGTGAACTCATGCGCTCACCTCTCGTGCGCGTCGCCGTGCGGCGGCGCGGTAGCCGAAGCGGCGACAGCGTCGCTCGGGCCGTCACCGCTGGCGGTGCCGGCCGGCTCGACGATCACCCTTCCCGACATCGTGTGGTGTCCGATGCCGCAGTACTCGTGACAGATTATGAGATGCTCGCCCGGCTCGCGGAATCGATAGGTATTCTGCGAGATCTGGCCGGGAATGAGCATCATGTTGAGGCGGGTCCCTTCCACGTGGAGGCCGTGGAGAATGTCGAGCGACGTGGCGGTGAACGTCACTTCGGCGCCGGCCGGCACGCGGATCTCCGGCGGATAGAACGCCCAGGCCTGCGCGAGGATCACCGCTTCGTACCGGTTGGGGCCGGTCTGCCGCACGCCAAGGCGGTCGAAGGGCGGAGTGACGAATACCTGCTGCGGATCGATCTCTCCCGTCCGTCCCGGGAGATGGATGCCCATGACGACCGAAGCGTAGATGAGCGCGGCGCCGCACACGACGAGGACTCCAGCCCCTACAACGAGGAGCGCCTTTTCGTAGGTATGGACCCTCATGCGTCAGGCATGGCAAAGAGAGCCTGCTCTCCACCCGAGGCATTCCGGCGGCTGAACGGCCCGCCCATCACTCGGTAACGAGGCGGTAGTACATAATGATCCAGACGCCGGCGATGATCATGAGGAGGATCATCGTCAGGAACAGCGTTCCGGTGGTGGTCGGCTCCTCGTCAGGCGCGAGCTCGGTCGCGGCGGGATCGTCCGAGCCGGTGGCCGGGGCGCTCGTGACGTCCATGCGTCGAAGCTCCGCGGCGGACGACGTGTGGGGATCCGGATAGTCGGCGGTCATGGCATCCGCCGGGCAGGCGCCCCGGTCCCCTGCGATACGATGTTCTCCTGACGCTCTCCCTCCCACCGAGAGATGGTACGCGCGAGCAGTAACAGAACACCCGCGAGCAGCGCCGCGACCGGGAGGGTAATGAGGAGCCGGGCGACATCCGCCTGCGCCGCGACGAGCAGGTTGAGCGTCTCCCACACGTACGCCACGAGAGGCGTGCCGACGATGACGAACAACACCATTGGGAGAAGCAATCGCGCCACACGCAGTCCCGGGCGGTGATCCATCATGCTTCCACGGGTTACGAGACACGGACTCGCACAACTGGGGCAGAAACTAGGCGCATTGGACTTCCGCGCCAGTCAGGGAATTCCTGACCAGGCCGAGCCGTCGGACGACCCAATCGGCGCCAGCTCGACGCTGGCTTCGCGGGGCCGCCAGGAACGATTTGACCTTTCGCCGCCGAAGCCTAACATTCCGGATCGGGAGATGGCCGGCCGCCGTGGATAGTCCGGCGAGCTCATCTGTCGCAACAGCGTAAAGCCACCCACAAGGGATCTTCAAAGGAATGCGAATGGCCACGCTCTTCGACTCGCACACACGCGCCGGCATTCTGAAACGAATCGCCGCGCTCACGCCGGACCAACGCCCCCACTGGGGTCGCTTCACCGCTCCGGAAATGGTCTGTCACGTCAGCTGCGGCCTCCGCCAGGGCCTGGGCGAGTACGACGCCGGGCCGCCGAACGGGCCGCTGCAGTACCCGCCGCTGAATTGGCTGTTGATCCATGTCCTACCCTGGCCGAAGGGGAAGGGGAAGAGCCCCCCGGAGTTCCTCGCGGTGCGTCCCACGCTGTGGGAGGCGGACGTAGAAAGGTTGCGCACACTGGTCGAGCGGTTCTCAGACCGCGGCGCGGACGCGAGCTGGCCTCCGAGCAAGGTGTTCGGACGACTGTCGGGTCGGAGCTGGGGGGTGCTTCAGTTCAAACACCTCGATCATCACTTGCGGCAGTTCGGCGTCTGAACTCCGCGCGTCAGACTGGGAGAGCTACGACAGCACTCACCCTTCTATCGCAACTCTCGCGGTCATCGGCTGCCCGCCGGTCTGATACGCGTTCCGCACGTATTGCATCACCATCCGCTGGGTGTTGAAGAACGAGCCGTTCAACGCGATGGCATTGCGCATCACCTCGGCGAACGCGTACGGGAGGCCGTAATAGAGTGGCAGGATCGTACGCTCCAGCGTCACGTAGAGAGCGTTGATGTCGGTCGCCGGGTCGTTCGGAAGCGCGGCGTCGCCGGCGATCGCCCAGCCAGTGACCCCCTCGATGTGCCCTTCGACCCACCATCCATCGAGCACCGACAACGAGGGCACGCCGTTCAACGCCGCCTTCATCCCGCTGGTGCCTGACGCCTCGAGCGGACGTAATGGCGTGTTGAGCCAAACATCCACTCCCGCGGTCATGAGGCCGCCAAGGGTCATGTCGTAGTTCTCGAGATAGAGCACGGTCAGGTCGCCGTCGAGCGCCTTCGCCGCGGCGAATATCTTGCCAATGATCGCCTTTCCCCATTCGTCGCGCGGGTGCGCCTTGCCGCCGTAGATGATCTGCAGCGGACCGATCCGCCGCGCCATTCGCCGTAGCCGCTCGAGGTCGGTGAAAATGAGATCGGCGCGCTTGTAAGGCGTAGAACGTCGAGCGAACCCGATCGTGAACGCCCCGGGGTCGAGCACCTTGCCCGTGCGGCGCTCGATCTCAGCGAACAGGGCAACCTTGGATCGCGCATGCGCATCACGAATGTCGTCGAGCGCTATCGTCGACGCGTAGCGCAGATAGAAATTGTCCCGCCGCCAACCAGGACAATGGTGGTCGAACAGCGCGCGGAATGATGACGAGGTCCAAGTGCCGGCATGCACTCCGTTGGTTACGGCGGTGATCGGAAAACCGGCGAACATCTCCTGAGACACCTGCTGGTGCCGGAGCGCCACCGCATTCGCATAGCGCGAGAGCCGGAGCGCCAGGTAGGTCATGTTCAGCTCATCCCGCTCGACCGCCTTGGCCGCTTCGAGCGTCGACACCCGCTCGCCACCGAGCACCGTGCGCGCCAGCTCGAGCGGAAACTTGTCGTGCCCTGCCGGGACCGGGGTGTGGGTCGTAAACACGCACTGCCGCCGGACTGCTTCCAGGTCCTCTTCCTCGATGTCCCAGCGCGTGCGGCCATCGAGCTGGCGCTCGAGCAGCGCAAGCATGATCAGCGCGGCGTGGCCTTCGTTGATGTGATGGCAGACGTCGTGCTCGTAGCCCAGCGCGCGAAGCATGGCGGCGCCACCCATGCCGAGTACCACCTCCTGACAGAGCCGGTAATGCGCGTCGCCGCCGTAGAGGGTGTCGGTGAGCGTCGCGTCATAGGGCGAGTTTTCCGCCAGCGCGGTGTCGAGGAGAAACACCGGCACGATGTGCCCGCCCTCCCCCTTTACCTCGTAGCGCCATGCGCGTACGAGCACCGGCCGACCTTCCACCTCCACGGTGACGAGCGGGCCGCACGGCTCGAGCCGTTCTTCGGGGTGCCAGGCGGCCGCAGTCTCGGTCTGCTTGCCCTCGTCGTCGAGATGCTGCACCAGATACCCTCGCCGGTGCGCCAGGGTGACACCGACCATCGGCACGGCCAGATCGGCTGCGGCTCGAATGGTGTCGCCGGCGAGAACGCCGAGACCGCCGGCATAGGTCGGAAGCATCTGCTCGAGGCAGATCTCCATCGAAAAGTACGCGACAGTTTTGGGAGAGCCGTTCAAGATCACGTTCGATTGGGACATCAGGCGTTAATCGGGCCGTGGATGGCTAATCGGCGCGCACAAGTAGCGCGACCGGTAGGTGCCGCAGCACATCGGAGACGCGCAGCCCGGCGGCCGCGGAGTCGTGAGCAACCTCAACGCTATGCCCGCTCACCACGCAAGTCCAGCGGGAAATGGCCGTGAGGGGCTCTGGAAGGAAGACGCGCGTCTCCCCCCAAATGTCTCCGATCGGCGGCGCCAGGCCCCCGGTAAGCGTCCGCGACAATCGCGTCGCGACCGCAATCGCCGCCCGGCCGGCGAGCGCTCGCGCAAAGGAGACGACGTGCCGGGACCCGGCGCCGGCGCTCTCGATCGGTGCGTAGTTCCC
>DATKDD010000033.1:0-2720 GCA_035512875.1 Gemmatimonadaceae bacterium
GCTTTCCTTCGCGTCCTCCGCGAAACCTTCGCGACCTCCGCGGTAAAAATTCCGGAGCTGTGGAAGGCAGCAATCCACGACCACCCACTCGAACGCTTGGTCGAAGTGTGCGACAGATGAGGCGGACCGGGCGGATGAGGCTGATTGTTACGAGTGGCCGTGGTAGCGTCCCCACTCGGACTCCAGGGTATCGGAGATCTCGCCGACGGTAGCCCGGGCGCGGACGGCGTCGAGGATCAGCGGCATCAGGTGAGCCTGCCCGAGTACGCCGATTCCGCCGTGGCGGCTGCGGTAGGTGGAGGCACCGTCGCGGAGGGACTCCAGGGTGCGCTCGGTGAGCTGCGAGTCGCGTGACTCGCGTGCCGCCTGCACACGCGCCACCTGACCACGCTCGAGCTCCGAATAGCTTGGCAGTGGCACGGTCGGCTGTGCAGCCGCATCGGCGAATCGGTTGACACCCACCACCACCGTTTCCCCGCGCTCCACGCGCAGCTGCTGCTCGTAGGCGCTGCGACCTATCTCTTCCTGGAAGTATCCACGGGCAATGGCGCGCTCGGCCCCGCCCAGACCGTCTACGTGCTCGATGAGCGCCATCGCGCGTTCCTCTAACTCGTTAGTCAGGCTCTCGACGTAGTAGCTGCCGGCGAGCGGATCGACCGTTTGCGTCACCCCTGATTCGAACGCCAGAATCTGCTGAGTGCGCAGCGCCAGTGTCGCCGCCTCCTGGGATGGGAGCGACAGCGCTTCGTCATAGCTGTTGGTGTGCAGCGACTGCGTGCCGCCGAGTATGGCGGAGAGCGCCTGGATGGTGACGCGGACGACGTTGTTGATCGGCTGCTGCGCCTGCAGCGTCACTCCGCCGGTCTGGGTATGGAAGCGCAGGCGGGCGCTGTTGTCGTTGGCGCCGAAGCGGTCGCGCATCAGGCGGGCGTACAGCCGCCGGGCGGCGCGGAACTTGGCTACCTCCTCGAACAGGTCGTTATGCGCGGCGAAGAAGTACGACAGCCGCGGCGCGAAGCGGTCGATCGCCAGCCCGGCGCTGATCGCCCGCCGCACGTATTCGATCGTGTTGCACATCGTGAAGGCCAGCTCCTGCACCGCGGTCGCGCCCGCCTCACGAATGTGGTAACCCGAGATGGAGATCGGATTCCAGTTCGGCACCTCCGCCGCGCAGAAGCGGAACACCTCGGCGATCAGCGCCAGGCTAGGCTCGGGCGGATAGATGTACGTGCCGCGGGCGATGTACTCCTTGAGGATGTCGTTCTGGATGGTCCCGTTGAGCGCCTCGCGCCCAATCGAGCGCTCCTCGGCCACCACTATGTACATGGCCAGCAGCGTGCTCGCCGTGGCGTTGATCGTCATCGAGGTCGACACCTCGTCGAGGGGAATCCCGGCCAGGAGAGTGTGCATGTCGTCGACGGTATCGATCGCCACGCCAACTCGGCCGACCTCGCCTAACGCTCGCGGCGAATCGGAGTCGATCCCCATCTGCGTCGGCAGGTCGAACGCGACGCTCAGTCCCGTCTGCCCCGCGTCGAGCAGGTGGCGGAAGCGGGCGTTGGTCTCGGCGGCGGTCCCGAACCCGGCGTACTGGCGCATGGTCCAGAGCCGGGTGCGGTAGCCGGCCGGCTGCACGCCGCGAGTGAACGGATAGGCGCCCGGCTCGCCGATGTCCCCCGAAACGTCTACCGCCCCGTCACCGGGGCGGTAGACCACTTCAATCGGGATCCCGGACGGACTCTCCAGCGAATCGGGCTCCCGCCCGCTCACGCGCCGACGCTGGTCAGTGCCCCGCCTAACATGGCGGTGGCCTGGTCCACCTCGCCCTTGCTTCCCATGAACAGCGGCGTGCGCTGGTGCAGGTCGGTCGGGTGGATGCCGAGGATGTCGTGCACGCCATCGGTCGCCGCGCCTCCCGCTTCCTTGGCGATGAACGCCAGCGGGCACGCCTCGTAGAGCAGCCGCAGCTTGCCCTTGGGCGCCTTGGCATTGCCCGGATAGCAGAACACTCCGCCGCCTAACAGATTGCGGTGGAAGTCGGCCACCAGCGACCCGACATAACGAACGTTGAGCGGTTTCCGGTCGCCGTCCAGCCCGCGGTAGCGTCGCATCAACGCTTTGGTCGGCTCGTCCCAGTGCTGCTCGTACGAGTCGTTCACCGAGAGATAGCGCCCCACGTTCGGCGTACGAATGTTGGGATGGGAGAGCAGGAACTCCCCGATCATCGGATCGAGGGTGAAGCCGTGCGCCCCCTGCCCCGTAGTGTAGACGAGCATGGTGCTGGAGCCGTAGATGACGTACCCCGCCGCCACCTGACGACGCCCGGGCTGCAGTACATCCTCCATCTCGCCACGTGCGCCACGGGTGATCTTCTGCAGCACGCTGAAGATGGTCCCTACCGGCACGTTCACATCGATGTTCGAGGAGCCATCGAGCGGATCGAACAGAAGCACGTACTTGCCGCACTTGAACTCGTCGGGGATGTGGATCAGTCCAGGCTCCTCTTCCGAAGCCATGACGCACAGGCGACCTGTATGGTCCATCGCCTTGATGATCGTCTCGTTGGCGAACACGTCGAGCTTCTGCTGCATCTCGCCTTGCACGTTCTCCGCCCCGAACTCGCCGAGTATGTCGACCAGGCCGGCGCGGCGCACCTTGCTGCTGATCATTTTGGCGGCGAGCGCGATGTCGTAAAGGATGCCGGAGAGCTGCCCGGTCGC
>DATKDD010000034.1:0-12397 GCA_035512875.1 Gemmatimonadaceae bacterium
TCGCGCAGTGCTTCCTTGATGGCATCGAGGAACGCGTCCACCACGCGCGCGCAATCCTTCTTGGAGATCATAGGACCTGCGGTCTGCGCAATCTGTGCTGTGACGCGCTCGACGAGATCAGCTTTTGTCATGCGAGAGAGCCTCGGAAAAGCTCGCCAGGAGGGTGGGCAGGCTTCCCGAAGGTAGGAGCTTACTTATTGACTGTCAAGAGCTTGTGCCACCTGAAGGCTTCCTTCCGGCGACCGCACTCATGAATGCGGGAAACTGCGATCTCGCGTCGTGCGGTCCCGGAGCGGCCTCGGGATGATACTGAACGGCAAAGATCGGCCGTTCGCGGTGCTTAAGGCCCTCCACCGACCCGTCGTTGAGATTCACGTGTGTCACCTCGAGCGCCGGAGCTCCGGGAATCCCTTCCTCGGTGCCGCGCACAGAGAATCCATGATTCTGCGATGTTATCAGCACTTCGTCCGTGGCGACGTCGCGGACCGGGTGATTTCCTCCCCGGTGGCCGTAGGGCATCTTCACCGTTTCCGCCCCGTAGGAGAGTGCCAGGAGCTGATGCCCGAGGCAGATGCCGAGCATGGGCACGCCGGACTCCCCGAGCTCGCGTATGATCGATGGTGCGTATCCAATGGCTGCCGGATCGCCCGGGCCATTAGATAGGAACAGGCCGTCGGGTGCAAGCGCTACCGCATCCCGTGCCGGGGTGTCCGACGGGACGACGGTGATTCGGCATCCCTGCTCCTCGAAGAGCCGCAGGATATTGCGCTTGATGCCAAAATCGTAAGCGACGATATGATAAGGGGATTCGGGGTCGCCCCACTGATACGAGTCGGCGGTGCTAACTCTCGTGGCCAGGTCCAGCCCCTCCATTGAGGGGCAGCTCTCGAGCGCTGAGCGAACGGCGTCATCTGGTGCCTCGCCTGCGCCCACTGCTCCGAGCATTACGCACGCCGATCTCAAGTGCCGCGTGAGTCGACGCGTATCAACCTCTTCGAGCACAGGGACTTTTGCTTCAGCTAGCCAACTTCCCAGGTCACCCGAAGCGCGCCAATTGGAGTGCGTCTCGGAGATCTCCCGGGCAACGAGCCCGGCGATCTGTGGGCAGGCGGACTCTGCATCCTCCGTGTTGATGCCGTAGTTCCCGATCATCGGGGCGGTCATAACGACGATCTGGCCCCGATACGACGGGTCGGTGAAGACCTCCTGGTACCCCGTCATGTTGGTCGTGAATACTACCTCGGCCACAACCGGCCCGTCGGCAAGCGGATCGCGGAGCGCGCCATGAAAAAGGGTTCCGTCCTCGAGGAGGAGGAACCCTGGGCGTGAGTCGAACGGATTGCTCAACGTCAGGGCTGCTATTCCGGCGTTTGCGGCTGCGGCGTCGGTGTCACGGGCTCCAGCGGAACGGCAGTCGCACCGCCGGTTCCAGGAGGAGGCAGCGCGGGCGTCGTGGCGGCTGGCTGACCGAACGTTTCATCCAGCACCGAGCGCGGGGTCGTGCGTTGAGTGGAAAGGATCGACAACATCAATCCCAGCGCGAGGAAAAGCCCGCCGCCATACCAACTGATCTTGGTAAGCAGCGTTGTTTGCTGGCGCGATCCCATGAAACTGTCGGCCGACGATGATGCGCCTCCGAACGATGCGGCGAGGCCCCCTCCCTTTCCAGCTTGCGAGAGAATGGCCGCTATCAGAACGACGGCATCGACAATGAGCAGAATGAGCAGAAACCGATACATGCCTTTATGGACGCGGGTGAAAGCCTTAACCAGAAAAAGCTAGGCTTGCGTCGCCGATCCATCAAGTGCGCACGATGCTCAACCAGCTGTCAGGATCGAGGCTGGCCCCACCGACGAGGAGTCCGCCGACCTCGGGTGCAGCCAGGAGCGGCGCGGCATTACCCGTGTTGGCGCTCCCCCCGTAGAGGATCGGGATGCGCGCGGCGGGAGCGCCGATGACGCCTTGCAGCTCGCGGCGAATGATCGCGTGTACCGCCGCCGCATCTTCCGGGGTAGCTGTTCGTCCCGTCCCGATCGCCCATACCGGCTCGTAGGCTATGAACATGGCGGCGATGTGAGCCGGATCGAGTGGCGCGATGCCCGCCCGGAGCTGGCGCAGCACTACGCTTTCGGTGAGCCCGCTCTCGCGTTCCTCGATCTTTTCTCCCACGCATAGCATGGGTTTGAGTCCGGCGCGCGCGGCGGCGATGCACTTGAGTGCGGTCTCCGCATCCGTCTCCCCGAACACGTGTCGGCGCTCGGAGTGTCCAACCAGTGCGAGGGAGGCGCCGGCATCGCGCGCGAGCGGCGCGGAGATCTCTCCCGTATATGCTCCCTTGTCTTCCCAATGGATGTTTTGCACGCCGATCAGAATGTCGGCGCGCTCCTTCAGTGCCTCGGCGACGGCGGGCACCGTGATCGACGGCGGGAAAATCGCCACCACCCGGTCCGACTTTCGCGCATAACGCGTGACGAACGTCCGCACGAACGCCTTGGCGTCGTGCGGACCATGGTT
Source organism: Gemmatimonadaceae bacterium (assembly GCA_035512875.1). Classification (GTDB taxonomy): domain Bacteria; phylum Gemmatimonadota; class Gemmatimonadetes; order Gemmatimonadales; family Gemmatimonadaceae; genus JALZIF01. Next base: position 2,515 of record DATKDD010000034.1, read on the forward strand.
CATTTTCCAGTTGGCGGCGAACACGGGACCTCGCATCATTCCTCCACTTCATCGAGTGCCGCGACGCCTGGCAGCTCTTTTCCCTCGAGGAACTCCAGGGAAGCGCCTCCGCCGGTGGAGACATGGCTCATCTGCGCCTCGAGTCCGGCTTCGGCGACCGCCGCCGCGGAATCGCCGCCGCCGACGATGGTCGTCGCTCCCGCGGCCGTCGCTCCGGCCATCGCAGTCGCCACGGCCCGCGTGCCGCCGTCGAACGGCGGCGTTTCGAACACGCCCATCGGCCCGTTCCAGATGACCGTGCGCGCGCCGGCGATCTCGTGTGCGAACCGTTCTGCGCTGCGTGGGCCAATGTCGAACATGGCCTCCTCGGGCGGGATGGCGTCGCGGGGCACTGTATGCGCCTCGGCGGCGGCATCGAGCGACTTCGCGACCGACGCATCGATAGGCAGAAGTAGCTTATTTCCGGCCCGCTCGAGTAACGCTCCAGCCATGTCGAGGCGATCCTCTTCTACCAACGACTTGCCGGTTGGAAGCTTCATTGCGCGGAAAAATGTGCACGCCATTGCGCCGCCAATCAGCAGCCGGTCGACATTTGGGAGCAGCTGCTCGATCACGTCGATTTTGCCCGAGATCTTGGCGCCGCCGAGGATTGCGATGAACGGCCGCTCCGGCTTCCGGAGGGCTCCGCCTAGATAGGTGAGCTCCTTCTCCATGAGCAACCCCGCTACCGCGGGCCGCAGATACCGCGTTACGCCCGCCGTCGATGCGTGCGCGCGGTGGGCTGCGCCGAACGCATCGTTCACGTACAAATCGCCGAGCTGCGCGAGATCCCTGGAGAGTGTGTCGTCATTCTTCTCCTCTCCCGAATCGAAGCGTGTGTTCTCCATGATGAGAATCTCTCCCGGCGCCAGCGACTGCGTCGCGGCAATTGCGCGGTCGCCACGAAGCTCGGGGGAGAAACGCACCGGAGCACTCGTGAGCGACCGCAGATGAGGTGCGATCGGCGCGAGCGAGTATCGCGGATCGGCCTTGCCCTTGGGGCGACCGAGGTGCGATAGCAGAACGACGGCCGCCTCGCGACTCGTCAGGTATTCGATCGTCGGCAGCGCGGCGCGAATCCTCGTGTCGTCGGTGATGACGGCACCGTCCATCGGGACGTTGAAATCCACACGAACCAGGGCGCGCTTGCCACGCAGCATGCTGCCCGACAGGTCACGAACCGTTTTGTTGTTCACGTCGTGGCGCGGCGCAGCCGGCGGCGGCGCTTGAGGTAGGACCACGCGGCGACGCCGATGCCGGTCAGCAGGAGGATGCAACCGGCAAGAGCGAACCAGAAGAAGTGCATGAACTGCGCAAACGCAGTCTCGCCCGGTGCGACGATGAGGCGCGCTTCGTCGGAGAGCAATGCGAACCCTCGCCAGGCGTACGCGACGGGGGGAACGGCGGCGACCATCAACAGGAGCGCGACCGCGTCCCGCACGCGATCGCCGCGCGTCATCACTTCGGTCACAACTTTTCGCCGACGAATGAAAGCAGGTCGACACAGCGCGACGCGTAGCCCCATTCGTTGTCGTACCAACCGCAAACCTTCACCAGCGTGCCATCGATGACGTTCGTACTCGCGGCATCGAGGATGCACGAATAGGGGTTGCCGATGTAATCGCTGGAGACCAGCGGCTCATCGCTGTATGCCAGAAAGCCCTCGAGCGGCGCGGAGCTAGCCGCCTTCCGGAAGGCAGCGTTGACGTCAGAGATAGTCGTCGCGCGCTCCACTTCGACCACGAGGTCGGTGAAGCTCACGTCAGGCGTGGGCACGCGGATCGCGATACCATCGATCTTTCCCTTCACTTCGGGAATCACGAGCGACGTTGCCTTGGCGGCACCAGTTGTGGTCGGTATCATCGACATCGCCGCGGCGCGTGCGCGGCGCAGATCCTTGTGCGGCAGGTCGAGGAGATGTTGATCGTTCGTGTAGCTATGTATGGTCGTCATCGACCCGTGCCTGAAGCCGAACGCGTCGCGGATGACCTTCACCATGGGCACCAGACAATTGGTGGTGCACGAAGCATTCGAGATGATGTGGTGCTTGTCACCATCATACTTTTCGTGGTTCACCCCCATCACGATGGTGATGTCTTCACCCTTTGCCGGCGCGGAGATGATGACCTTTTTGGCTCCGGCGGTAATGTGCTTCGCCGCGTCATCGCGGTTGGTGAACCGGCCGGTGGATTCCAGCACCACATCCACGCCCAGATCGCTCCACGGCAGTTTGGATGGGTCCTTCTCCGACAGCACCTTGACCTCGTCTCCACTGATCGTGAGCACTCCTTCTCCGCTCTTTACCCCCCCCTCATAGGTGCGGTGCACGGAGTCGTACTTGAACAGGTGCGCCAACGTAGGGGTGTCAGTCAGGTCATTTACCGCCACGAAGTCGATAGCGACCCCCTGCTCCTTTGCCGCACGAATAACCTGCCGCCCAATCCGGCCGAAGCCGTTGATCCCAACCCTTAGTGCCATTTTTCGATTAGCTCCAATTCACGATGGATCGCCGAGCGCCGGCGCCCGACCAAACGTAACAATGCTGACGACACGTACTCCCGCGGCGCGCAGAGCGGCGGCGCAAGCCACCACAGTCGCGCCGGTGGTGAGCACATCGTCTACGAGTACAATGTGCGTGCCGCGGAGGCTGCAGCTCTCCGTGGGCGACACGCGGAAAGCGCCCGCAACGTTGCGCGTCCTGGCCTCCGGTGTCAACCGTGTTTGTGTTCGTGTCGCGCGCGTTCGCCGGAGCGCCGCTGACCAGTCCGGTACGTTCCAATGGATGGCCAGATGCCGCGCCAGCAGCTCACTCTGATTGTAACCGCGCTCCCGCTCACGTGAGGCGGCGAGCGGTACAGCGATCACGGCGGTTCGCTCCTCGATCACATCGCTAGGCCACTCGAGCTGCGCCATGCGCTCCGCCATGCCGGAGGCGACGCTGCCCCATCCCGCGTATTTGAGTGCGTGCACTACGTCTCGGGCGCGGCCCCCGGGCATCCAGCACACGGCGCGCAGCGCGCGCACCCACGGCGGAAAGAGCGGGCACAGGCGGCAGGCGTAGCCGTCAGCGGGATGGCCACATCGCTCGCAGCGCGGTGCCGGAAGCGCTCGCACGCGGCTCCAGCAGCGGCCACATACCGGGCCGCGGTCCCCGTCATCGAGCAGCTGCAGACAGGCTACGCAGGCGGGCGGCAACAGCAAGTTGAAGATCGCGCGCGCTCCGCCAGCGATCAGAGCGCCGAGATCACGGTGCGCTGCCGGAAGCGCGCCTGACGAGGGCCTCATGCATGACCTGCCGGGGCGCGGCCACTCCCATCCACTGCTCGAAAGCGAGCGCGCCCTGCTCCAGGAGCATGCCAATGCCGTCGCGCGCGCGATGCCCCGCGGCGAGCGCCGCCCGCGCCCACTCGGTGCCACCCTCTCGATAAACGAGATCGATCACCGCGGAATGCGCCCCCAGGCACTCCGGGTCGACCGGCATCGGGTCGCCCTCGCGCAGGCCCAGCGGGGTCGCGTTCACCACCAGCCACGCCGATGCCACCGCTTCGCGGGGCGAAGCCGCAATGCGGTCGACCACCGCGAATCGTGAGGCGAGGGATTCCGCGTGCTGTCGCGTGCGGCTGTAGAGGGTTACCGAGCATCCGTCCCACTGCTCGATGGCGGCAAGTGCCGCCTTGGCCGCCCCCCCGGCGCCGAGCATCGCGATACGGGCATCCTGGGGCAGCGAACCTAACGTTTGCTCCACCAGCCAGGCGAACGCCGGTATGTCGGTGTTGTCGCCGGCCAGCGCACCGGCCTCGATCCAGAAGACGTTCACCGCGCCCGCTCGCCGTGCCCGCGACGTGAGACTGGCGCAGCGGTCCGCCACCCGCGTCTTGTGGGGGATCGTGACGTTTCCCGCCGCCCCCTCGGCGATCAGGGCATCGAGCAGCGCATCGAGTGCTTCCGGCGCGACGTCGATTGCCTCGTACCGGAGATCGCTGCCGATGGCCTGCAGCGCGGCGTTGTGCATGCGGGGCGACAGCGAGTGGGCAACGGGGTGCCCGAGCAGCACCAGTCTCCCAGGCAAGGGCCTCACGATTGGCGGCGCGCGCGCTCCTCGGCCAGCCGTTCAATCGCCAGATGCACCTCGTATCGCAAGTCCTCATACGCCTCACGAAAAGCGTCGAGATCGCCTCCGAACGGATCGACGATGGAGCGGGAGCTCGCGCCGCGGCTGGCGTAGCTGGACAGGAGATGCGTGCGACCCTTTCCACCTAACGCCTCGGCGCGCTCGAGATGGTGGGGACTCATGACGAGAACCACGTCCTGCCCGGCGAGCAGCTCCTTGTCGAGCATGGTGGCCCGGTGGCCGGACAGGTCCAGGCCGTTCTCGAGGGCGACGAGCAACGCACCATCGGATGCGACGGCGCCGGTCCACGCATGCACGCCCGCACTCGACACCTCGACATTGGAGATTCCAAGCAGCGCCAATTCGTCCCGCGCGATCGCTTCGGCGAGCGCGCTGCGACAAGTATTGCCGGTGCACACGAAGAGTACCCGCATCGAAGTCACGCGTCCCCAATCAGATCCGGCACGCTCTCTCGCAGCGTGACCGCGGCTATGGCTCCGGGACGGATCACCCGAGGCCGCGAACCCGTGCAATCTACTACTGTCGAAGGCGGTGAGTCCGTGAGCCGTCCGCCATCCAGAACCAGCAACCGCCGGCGAGCGGTCGCATCGCTCCACTGCTCGATCACGTCCAGGGCGGACGTCGCGGGCGGCGATCCCGGACGGTTGGCACTCGTCGACGTGATCGGATCGCCGTAGGCCTGAAGCAGGCGAGCAATTCCCGGATGCGAAGTCCAACGCACGGCGACGCCCCCCTCCGGACCGCGCAAACGTGGTGGAATGCGCCCTTCTCCGCCTCGCAATACGAGCGTAAGGGGGCCGGGCCAATGCCGCGCGGCGAGTTGCGCCGCATAGCCCTGCAAGTGCAGGTCGAAGCGGCCGAGCATCTCGCTGGAGGCGACGAGCAGCAGAAACGGTTTGCCCGGCGGCCGCCCCTTGAGAGCGACGAGCCGCTCCACCGACTCCTGGTCCACGGCGCCGCCAAAGCCGTAGACGGTCTCGGTCGGATAGGCTAGCACCTGCCCCGATTGCAGATGGGCGATGATCTCGCCGAACGCCGCCTCCATTTCCGCTGGCGACCAGAACGGGATCGGGCGGACCTGCGCGGTCATGGCAGCGACGCAGCGAGGGCCTCGACCCGCGCGAAATCGTCAGGCGAGGTGACTTTGATCGCCCGCTCGTCTCCTTCGACGACTCTGACCGGCAATCCCAGACGCTCACACAACGCAGCGCAGTCGGTAGACGCAACACCGTCGCGATGCGCGGCCTGATAGGCAGACACCAGCATCTCCCGCGGAAAGGCCTGAGGCGTCTGTGACCGCCACAGCGAAGCGCGGTCAACGGTCCTGACGATTGCGCCGGCCGCGTCGGCCTCCTTGAGCGTATCGACCACGGGCAGCGCCGCCACGGCACCGGTTCCCGCTCGGGCGGCGGCGATGACGCGCTCAATGGTGGCGGCGGCCACCAGCGGGCGCGCCGCATCGTGCACGACGATGATGCGGCACTCGTCAGGCAGGTCGGTGATCCCCGCCCAAACCGAGTCGCCGCGCTCCTTTCCTCCGGTCGCGACGAGCAGCCTGTCCACATCGCACTGGAACAGCCATGGAGGGGGATCGGCGGCGTGGCTGCGCGGCAGGACGCAAACGACAAGGGCGACGTCGGCGCGCGCGTGAAACGCCTGAACGCTGTGGAGCAGCATTGGCTTGCCGGCCACCCAGCGAAACTGCTTGAGCTCGGCCTCTCCCGTGCGTGAACCCGTTCCCGCGGCAACGATTACGACGCCCACGTCTGGCGCGCTCATGCGAGCAGTCGCTCCAGCATTGCGCCAATGGTCGGTGCGGAGATCATGCGAATCGCCCTCCCGTTGTCGCGCGGCGCGCCGCGCGCCGACACATATGCGGTGCTCAGCCCCATGCGCTCCGCCTCCGCCACACGGCGGTCGGTCTGCGAGACGGGCCGGATCTCGCCCCCCAGTCCCACTTCGCCGATGAAGACGGCATCCGGGGGAAGCGGGCGATCCTGCACGCTCGAGGCGAGGGCCACCGCGATTGCGAGATCGCCCGCCGGCTCGGAGATACGCAGTCCACCGGCGACGTTCACGAACACGTCGAGCTGCCCGAAGGGAATACCGGCGCGCTTCTCGAGTACGGCGAGAAGCATGGCGAGGCGGCGCCCATCGAATCCGTTCGACACCCTCTGCGGCGTGCCGAATCCCGCCCGCGCGGCGAGCGCCTGAATTTCCACCAGCAGCGGACGTGTACCCTCGAGCAACGCGGCCACCGCGGTGCCTGACGAGTCGTTGTCGCGGGGACCGACGAACAGCGCCGATGGATTTTCGACCGCGGTGAGCCCGTGCTGCGTCATCCGGAAGACGCCGATCTCATCGACGCCACCGAACCGATTCTTCGTCGCGCGCAGAATGCGATGATCCTGAGTCCCCTCGCCCTCGAAGTAAAGCACCGTGTCGACGATGTGCTCGAGCGTCTTCGGTCCCGCAATTCCGCCGCCTTTCGTCACGTGGCCCACCACGATGACCGCGGTGCCGGTGTCCTTGGCGAATCGCATGAGCCGCGCGGAGCACTCGCGAACCTGCCCCACGTTTCCGGGCGCGCCCTCGAGCGCCTCGGTGTAGACCGTTTGAATCGAGTCCACCACGAGCGCGGCGGGACGGTGCGCCTCGGCGGTCGCCAGAATGGTCTCCAGCGACGTTTCGCTGAGCAGCATGACCGCGCCGGTGGGCTCCGACAGCCGGTCGGCGCGCAAGCGCACCTGCAAAGGGGATTCCTCACCGGAGACGTACAGCGCAGCGGCGTTGCGCTCCGTTATGCGGGCCGCGACCTGGAGCAGCAGCGTCGACTTGCCGATACCGGGCTCGCCTCCCACCAGGATCATCGATCCGGGAACGATGCCGCCACCGAGCACGAAATCGAGCTCCTTCATTCCCGTAGTAAGGCGCGGCGAGGCCGAAGATTCCACGTCCCGCAGAGCGACGGTCGTGCCGGGAGTGCCTGTCGACGCCGCGCGCCGCGGTGAGCGGGCTGGCGCGCGTACCGGCGTCACGACTTCCTCGACGAGTGTGTTCCAGGCGTCGCACTCGGTGCACCGGCCGGCCCACCTTGGCGCTTCGCCTCCACACTCGGTACACCGATAGACGGTGCGGGCGCGCGCGCTCACGTCACGATGCGCGGCGAATAGTTCTCGAAGCGGGTATACGACTTGTGAAAAAAGAGGCTCACCGTGCCAGTTGGGCCGTTGCGCTGCTTGCCGACTATTATCTCGGCGCGTCCCTCGAGCGAATTCCCATCCTTGTCCTGCGCGCCCTCGTAAACCTCGGGCCGATAGATGAACATAACGAGATCGGCGTCCTGCTCGATCGCGCCAGACTCGCGAAGGTCGGAGAGCTGCGGGCGCTTGCCCTCGCCGGTGCGCTGCTCCGGCGCGCGCGACAGCTGCGAAAGCGCCACTACCGGCACGTGCAGCTCCTTCGCCAGCGCCTTGAGCGATCGCGAAACCTGGCTGATCTCCTGCTGTCGGTTCTCCGAGCCAGACGGCCCGGTCATCAGCTGCAGATAATCGACAATCAACAGCCCGATATCGGTCTCGGCTTTGAGCCTTCGCGCCTTGGAGCGCATTTCGAGCAACGATACGCCGGGGGTATCGTCGATCCATATCGGCGCCGAGCTGAGGATCCCCGCGGCCTTGGCGATGCGCGGATACTCATCGTCGCGCAGCTTGCCCTTTCTCAACATTTGCGAATCGACCCGCGCTTCGGCCGTCAGCATGCGTTGCACGAGCGACTCCTTGCTCATCTCGAGAGAGAAGATTGCCACGGCCGTGTTCTCTTCGATCGCCACGTGCTGCGCGATGTTCAACACCAGCGCCGTCTTTCCCATCGACGGCCGCGCGGCGACGATGACGAGGTCCGACGGTTGAAAGCCCGACGTGATCTCGTCCAGATCGGCGAACCCGCTGGGCACTCCGGTGATGGACCGTCCGCCGCGCTGGAGCGCTTCGATTCGCTCCATGGTGGGCCACATCAGCTGCTTGATGCGGATGAACCCATCGGTTCCCCGCTGCTGGCTCAGCTGAAAGACGCGCTGCTCAGCTTCATCGAGCAGCTCTGCGGCGAGCAGCTTGCCGTCGTATGCTTCCGTTACGAGCGAGGTGCACGTCTCGATGACGCCGCGGAGAATGGCCTTTTCCTGAACGATTCGGGCGTGATACTCGACGTTGGCCGCCGTGGGCACGACGTCGAGCAGAAAGCCGATGTAGTCCTTGCCTCCGGCCGCCTCGAGTTCGCCGCGGCGGCTGAGCTCCTCGACGAGGGTCAGCGGATCCACGACGTCACCGCGGTCCGAGATGGTGACCATCGCGCGGAAGATGCGGCGATGTCCTTCGCGATAGAACATCGTGTCGACGACGTGCTCGGTGGCGCGCAGGAGGGCGTCCTGGTCCATGAGCATGGCAGCGATCACCGCGCGCTCGGCGTCCTCGGACCAGGGAGCGCGTCGGTCGCGATAGGCGTCAGGCGCCGGTGCCGTCGAGAATTCTGCGGGCGAGCTGGACATCTTCCCACGTAGGGCGCTTCCACGCCGGGTTGCGGAGCAGGGCGGCAGGGTGGTAGGTGACCACGACCGGAATACCCTGGAACGAGTGCACGCGTCCGCGGAGCCTGCCGAGTGCTTCCCTGGTCTCCAACAGCGTCTGCGCTGCGAACGTGCCGAGCGCCAGGATGACCTTCGGTTGAATCAACTCGACCTGCCGGAGAAGAAACGGCTTGCAGGCCACTACCTCATCCGGATCGGGATTGCGATTCCCCGGGGGGCGGTGCTTGAGGACGTTCATGATGAACACGTCTTCGCGCTCCAAGTTAACCGCCGCGAGGATCTTCGTCAGTAGCTGCCCGGCTTGTCCCACGAATGGGCGGCCGAGTTGATCCTCGGTCGCTCCCGGCGCCTCTCCCACGCACACCAGATCCGCCCGCGGATTCCCTTCCCCCGGCACCGGGTTCAGCGCGGTTCGGAACAGCGTGCACCCGCGGCAGGTGCGGATCAACTCGGCCAGCTGCTCGATCGTTGCGGCCGCGCGCGCATCCGGAGGAAGCTCAACCGGTGCGTCGCGATCCATCGGTGGCGCGGCTGGTGCCGCGTCAGGCAGGAGGTCACGCTTCTTCGGACCGCGTTCGGCGCGCGGCCCGGCACCGGCGGCATGCAGCGCGGTGCGCCAGTCGTCGTCGCTGGTTGGCCGATCGACGGAACCCGACACGATACCTAACGGCTCTGGCCCGGGCGAGCTGGCGTTTGATCGATCGGGGGTCGCGCTGGGTGCGGCAGAGATGGCCGGGGACATAGCCGGGCGCACACGGCGATGACTCACCAGGTCGAGCGCCTGACGTGCGCTGAGGGACGAGAACACCAGTTCCGAGTCGCCGAGCTCGCGTTGCTGGGCGAGCCATTGGCGCAGCAGCGCATCACCGTCCATCGAGAAGCTCCTCGACCCGGTCGAGAAGCACGTCGGCGAGCTCCGACTTGGTCATCAGCGGCAGAGGCCTGGGCTCGCTGTCGGGCTCCAGCAGGGTGACCCGATTCGTGTCGCCCGAAAAGCCCGCCCCGGGTTCGAATGCGTCGTTGATGACGAGCAGGTCGAGTCCCTTGCGCGCGAGCTTCTCCCGGGCGGCGACTACCGCATCACCCGTTTCCAGCGCAAAGCCGATTATCACCGCGCCCTCGCGGCG
>DATKDD010000035.1:0-6916 GCA_035512875.1 Gemmatimonadaceae bacterium
GGCAGCGCAGTGGCGCTCCCATGACGCCGTGGCCGAGGGAGAGAAGACTCGTCAGGCGCTTAACGATGCGGCGTCCATGCTGCTCGCCGAGCTGCGTACGCTCTCGCCAGCCGCCGGGGACCTGGTAAGCGCCACCGATACGGCGATCGAAGTGCGCTCGACGCTCGGCGCCTCCGTCACCTGTTCGGTGACCGTGGCGCGCGATCGAATCGTAATCCCGCCGAGACAGCCCTCGAAAGGAGTACCGCTGACCTGGTGGCGTGACGCTCCCGTGGTCGGAGACTCCATTGAGCTTCTGAATTCACGTGGGGCGTTGCCCGATACGGTGAGCCGTCACGAGTTGCTCGGCATCGGAGGTGGAACGTGTCCCACATCGTCAGGTTTCGCCATTACGCCAGGCGATGCGGCAGGCGGGATCGAGCTTCGGGTGTCGCCGGCGGTGCCCGTGGGCGTCATCACAGGAGCGCCGGTTCGACTCCTTCGTGGCTCCCGTTACTCGCTTTACAGGTCATCCGCGGATAACAGCTGGTACCTGGGCATCAAGGAGAGAATGGGCGGCTCTTGGAGCGTAGTGCAGCCGGTGGCTGGGCCATTTCTCCCTCGCGCTGGCACAGCGAGCGGTGTGGCATTCGCGATCCGCGATTCTGCGGGGCTGAGCCTGACGAGCCAGGCTGCGCTGACCGGCGCAAGGCTGATCGAGATCGGATTGCGCGCGCAGGGAAGGCGGCAGGCGCTTGCCCTCGGCCGCGCAGCCAGCATTGCGGAATCGCTGCACGTGGCCCTCGCGCCTCGCAATGAATGAGCGCGCTTCAAGCGATGGAAGACCGTCCGAACGACCCGAACGGCCGAGCTACGCGGCGCCGGCGCACCGGCGTCGCGTTGGCGGTAGCCGTCGTAGCGCTCGCGGTCATCGGTGCGCTCGTTGCGGCGGCGCATGCCACGGGCGTCAGATCGCATCTTGCAGGCGAGCGCCGGTTCCTGCAGACCGAAGCGCTCGCCGCGGCGGAATACGGCGTGGAGCGTGTGGCGGCGAATGCGCCGCTCGCGGTATGGCGCGCCATGCCTCCGGGCAGTACCGACTCCGCTGGTCCGTGGGTGGTTGGGCGCGCTCGCGTAAAGGTGAGGATGACGCGGCTGGGTGATTCCCTGCACCCGATCGTGTTGTTGCAGGGCGTCGCGACCGCCGGCGGTGGGACGGGACGCGTCGCCAGGCGAACGATCAGCCTAACGCTCTCGGTAGGCCAAGGACGGTTCACGCCACTGGGGGCGCTTACAACCGGCGCTCCGGTCGCGTTCGGTCCCGGTGCTCTCATAGAGGGCGCGGACCTGCCACCCGCGGGATGGAGCTGCCCCGTTGGTGGTGCCCCACTCCCCGGAATCTCTACGCCTAGCGCGGGCAGCGTCCTGTCGGCCGGGTGCGGAGCGGGTTGTCTGGGTGGCGCGCCGCCGGTTGCGCAGTCGGCCATGGCGGCGGACACGTCGACCTACCAGACATTCGGTGAGCTGACCTGGGCACAGCTGACTGCGACAGCGCGGCGAATTCCGGCCGTCGCGTCACCCAGGCCCTCCACCAGCGCAAACGTGTGCCTGGCGACTGATCCCCTCAATTGGGGTGATCCGGCTCGCGCGTCTCCCGCAGCGCCCTGCGAGTCGTACTTTCCCGTGCTCTATGCTGCCGGGGACCTCCATCTGGCCGGCGGCGTTGGCCAGGGGATTCTGCTCGTGGGCGGTAATCTCACCGTCGGTGGGGGCGCGCGTTTCGCCGGAATCGTAGTCACCCAAGGAACGGTCGACGCCGGGAGTGGCGGCGGCAGGCTCGAGGGCGCGGTAATGGCGGCTGGTGCAACTGGCGGGACGAACAGGCTGGTCGCACCGCTCACCATAGTGCATTCCCGTTGCGCGATAGCCGCGGCGGAGTCTGGTGGAGAGCGTGTACTACCAGTGCCCCATCGAGCGTGGGCCGACGTGTACTAGCGCAGAAACGACAAGCGTTTGTTGTGAGGTAGCGGCTGCGATTCCGCCGCCGCCGTTACGTATCCCGGCAGCAGTCGTGTCAGCATGGGACAGACTGGCCAGCTCGGCCGTCCCGCAAATGACACCGGACTGACCAAATGCCCATAGCGGAGTCCTCTCTCCGTCCCACCCCAAGCGCGCCAACCGAGACGTTCCCGCGGAGCACCATTCGCGCGAGCGTGCGTGAAGTCATCCCCGGGGCCGAGCCTGGGAATGCGCGCAATCGCCGCTCGGAGCGTCCCGTATCGTTGCGGACGGAACTGCTGGTGAACCTGGCGACGCTTGCCACGGCGGCTCTGCTTCTGGCCATAACGACTATCGTGCTGTTCGACACGGTTCTTTCCAGCCTGAGCGGGGTTTTGCTGCTCACCGGGCTCGTCACTGCCGACGTCGTCGTGTTTCTGCTCTTCGGTTATCACCTCACGGGCCGCCTGGTTCTCCAGCCGCTCGACGTGGTTGTACGCGCGGCGGACGAGATCGCGCAGGGTGAGCGGGTGCGCCGCGTTCCCGAGCAGGGTGCGCCCGAGTTCGTGCGGCTGGCCCGGTCGATCAACACCATGACCGACCAGCTCATTGCCGAGCAGGAGCGCATGCTTCGCGTGGAGAAAATGGCGAGTCTCGGACGCCTTGCGGCTGGCGTAGCGCACGAAGTAGGCAATCCACTCGGTGCGATCAACGGGTACACGCACCTGCTCACCCGCCGCATGGGTGCTGATCCCGAGGCGTTAGGTATGTTGCGGGATCTGGGCCGAGAGGCGGCCCGCGTCGATCGCATCATGCGGGGTCTGCTCGACTACGCCCGTCCCCGTCGCATCGCCGCATCACTCGTGCCCGTCGCCGAGAGCGTGTCGCGGGTGGTCGCATTTCTGAAGGACCAGGGTGCGCTTGCACACATGAAAGTCGAGACGGTGTTCGAGGCCGAAGTTCCTCCTGTCCGGGTGGACTCGCACGCCTTGGATCAGGTGCTGGTGAACTTGATCCTGAACGCCGCGCAGGCCACTCCGGTAAAGGGCAGCGTCACGATACGCGTTCGGCGAACGGCGCTCGATCCGGCGATTGGCCGGGGCTCGCGTCGGGCCAATGATCCGGGCGACGCGCCGATGCCCCGGAGTGCGGCTCTTCGCGTCATCGCCTGGCGCGAGGGTGGAATGCCTGCCGAGTTGATCGAGGTGCTTGTTTCCGACTCAGGACCGGGCATACCCGAAGCCGACCTGGAGCGCGTGTTCGACCCGTTCTTCACGACCAGGGATCCCGGGGAAGGCACCGGCTTGGGGCTGGCGATCGTCTCGCGCACCGTGGAGGATGCCGGCGGAATCGTCTTTGCCAGGCGCGCGCGCGAGGGAGGGGCGGCATTCGTCGTTCTATTGCCCGCCGCCGAGCGGGAACAGGCGCGAGTCCCGCGCACGCGCGAAGGAGCGGCATCATGATCACATCAGCCGTGCGTGTGCTCGTGGTGGACGATGAGCCGGCCCTGCGCCACACGGTATCGCGAATTCTCGCCGACGAAGGCTATCAGGTATCGACGGCCGCCGATGGCGAAGAGGCGCTGACCACCGCTGCCGACGTGCGACCGACGATCATCCTTTGCGACTTGCGCATGCCGCGCCTTGGCGGGCTCGAGATGCTCGAGCGCTATCAGGCCGGAGGCGGCAACGCGCTCGTGATCGCAATGACGGCATACGGCGATGTGGAAACGGCGATCGGGGCAATGCAGCGCGGAGCGTACGATTACATCGCCAAGCCGTTTCACGCCGAGGAGGTCGTCCTCGTCGTTCGCAAGGCGGTGGAGCGCGAGCGGCTGCTGGCGCGCGTTCAGGCGCTGGAGTCGGCGCTGGAACATCGTCAGGCGCCCGGCATGATCGGTGCGAGCCGGTCGTTGCGCGATGCGCTGGATGTGGCGCGCAAGGTGGCGCGCTATCCGTCTACCGTGCTGGTGACGGGGGAGAGCGGAACGGGAAAGGAATTGCTCGCCAGACTCGTTCACGACGAGAGCCCCCGCGCAGCCGCGGCGTTCGTAGCGGTCAACTGCGGCGCCATTCCCGAGTCGCTTCTCGAGAGCGAGCTGTTCGGGCATGTGCGCGGCGCCTTTACGGGAGCAGTAGCCGATCGTGAGGGATTGTTCGCCGAGGCGGAAGGTGGCACGCTGTTTCTCGATGAGATCGGCGAGTTGCCATTCCAGCTGCAGGTGAAGCTGCTGCGTGCCCTGCAGGAGTCGGAGGTACGACCACTGGGCGGATCCGCGGCGCGGCGGGTGGATGTGCGCGTGATCGCTGCCACCAATCGAAACCTCGGCGAAGAGGTAGCTGAGCGTCGCTTTCGCGAGGACCTGTACTATCGGATCAACGTGGTGTCGATCCACCTGCCGGCGCTGCGCGATCGTTCCGAGGACATCCCCGTGCTCGCGCAGCATTTCGTGAGACGTTATGGTCAGCTGCTCGCAATGCCCGCCGCCGACATCTCTCCAGAGGCCGTCTCTGCCCTGGCCCGGCATTCGTGGCCCGGAAACGTGAGGGAGCTCGAGAACGCCATCGAACGCGCACTGGTGCTCGCCGGCGGTGGAACCGTGGAGGTCGCGCACCTGCCATGGATCGTGAACGGGGAACAGCCTCCCGCGGGCGCCAGCCGCTCATCTACCGACGCGGATCTGTCCGTCAAGCGACGGGTGCGAGAGCTCGAACGCTCACTGATCGCCTCGGCGCTGGACCGAACTGCCGGGAATCGCACGCACGCCGCGCGGCTGCTCGATCTCTCTCACCGCGCCCTGCTCTACAAGATTCGCGAGTACGGCCTCGGCACGTGACGCGCGCCAGAGCGCGTCGTCGGTATGCAAAGAGGTGCGATGACGCTACTTGGTAGCGTATATCCCCGCCGCTGTGCCATCACCAAGTCATTGTTGCCCAACGAGTTGACCGGTGGCACGACAGTCGCCTGCTACCGCTCGTGACGGAGGAATTTATGATCGCTTCAAGGCGTAACGGATTCACACTGCTCGAACTGCTCATTGTCGTGACGATCGTCGGCATTCTCGCGATCGTGTCCACGCCATCGGGACGGCGCATAGCGGAGAGAAACGCGGTGCGGTCGGCCAAGCAGGAGGTAGCGGCGATGCTGGCGGTGGCTCGTGCGTCGGCGATCCATAACGGCCGCACCACGCGTTTCGTGCGATCGGGCAACGTGGTGCACGTGTTACTCGAGAGAGGCGCGCAGTTCGACACGGTCGGTGCTCCACTCGATGTCCATTCGGAGAACTCGGTCGCCGTACAAATGTCACCTGACACGATCCGATTCAATCCTCGCGGGTTCGCGCCAGGAATGTCCGGTGCCTATCAAATCGTTCGCGTGTCGCGCAATTCGAGCACCGACTCGGTCTGCGTGACGAGGTTTGGAAGAATCATTGCCGAAGGGAGCTGCCAGTGAAACGCCGCAAAGTGGTAAAAAGAGCGCCGAGAGCGCGGGCTGGATTCACAATCGTCGAAGTGATCGCCGCGATCATGATACTGACTGTCGGCGTGCTCGGACTGGCCAGCGCCGCGGCGACCGTCACGCGCATGATGGGGGCCGCGGAAATTCAGAGTGATGCCGCCGCGATCGCCGCGGCTCGCTTCGAGACTCTTCGGGCGACTCGGTGTCCCCTGGCAAGCGGATCTGCGACTGGAGCCGGCATCAGCGAACGCTGGGCCGCGAGTCAGCTAGGCAACGCAGGGATGCGGATGTATCAGGTGACGGACACGGTGCAGTTCCGTAATCGCAGAGGTCTACGCACTCAAGCCTACCAGAGCGTGGTTCAATGTCTTCCTTGAAATGTGCGAAGCGTGCCAGCCGGCGCTTGCGCCGCGGGTTCACGCTAATCGAGATAATGGTGGCGATCGTGCTCCTCAGCATAGTCGTCGGCGGATTGCTGGCGGTTGTGATGGAGCAGGAGCGCTTCTACGATGGAGCAACCGAAGTGATGGACGTGCGTGACAATCTGCGCCGGATCGGCGATCTGATACCGGCGGAAATGCGTGGTCTGGCGCCGCTCGAAGGCGACCTCATCACGATGATGGATTCGGCGGTCGAGTTTCGCGCACCTACAGGGGCGAGCATCGTCTGCACCATAGACCTGGCGCGACTCACCATCACGGTGCCTCCGGTTGCTCTTCAAAGCGATGCCGGTCTCACGTCGTGGGCTTCGGCGCCGCTGCTGAGCGACTCGATGTTCATCTTCGATTCGATGGATGCGCTTCCGGACACTTTCATAGGCCGCGGAATCGTCGCGGCACCGGGAATTGGCGTCTGTCCGACCACGACCGGCTTCACCTCCAACGTGACGGAAGCTGCGGGGGCGGTGTCGTTCGTGCTGAACAGTGCACTGCCGAATTCGGTTCCGGTTGGCGCTCCGATTCGATTCTTCAGGCGAGTGCGGTACTCGCTGTATCAATCTCCGACGGACCGGCTGTGGTACATGGGGTATCGTGACTTCGTCCCCTCGCGTTCGCCGGCGTGGAGCCAGATTCAGGCTGTCGCCGGACCGCTGATGCCGTATGCGTCGTCAGGCGCAACCGGGCTCCGTTTCACTTATCGGGACTCGGACGGTACGGCGCTCACCTCTGCCGCTGACGCCCCGCGCGTGCGGCGAATAGAGATCGACGCTCGCGCGCAGTCAGCTACCGTGATGCGCACGGGTGGCCTAAAGCGGTCGGCGAGCGGGCACTATGTGGATTCGCTACGCACCGTTGTCGCGCTACGCAACTACTAGGAGACGTTATGCGACGCATTGCACATCGGCGTGAGGGCTTCGCTCTGGCGGTCGCGATTTTCGCGATCGTCGTGATCGGAACGCTAATCGCCGGAATCTTCTTCGCCTCGATGCAGCAGGGCCGAATGGCCCGCAACCAGCAGCTGCAGTCGAGCGCCATGGCGG
>DATKDD010000036.1:0-2720 GCA_035512875.1 Gemmatimonadaceae bacterium
CGCGTACTCTGAAGTATCCCTCCGATGTCCGCTCCCCGGTGCAGAACTCCGCGTCGCGCGGATCCACATCGCTGGTGAGCAGAGCCGCGGAGTCGGCGTCGGTGCGGGCGATCAGCACCGTCGGCACGTCGAGCACGTCGCTGGCGAGCCGGGCAGCCGTCAGCACCCTGATGAAGTGCGCCGTCGGTACCAGCACCTTGCCGCCGAGGTGTCCGCACTTCTTCTCCGCCGCCAGCTGGTCCTCGTAATGCACACCGGCAGCACCGGCTTCGAGCATTGACTTCATCAGCTCGAAGGCGTGCAGCGGCCCACCGAATCCGGCTTCCGCATCGGCGACGATCGGCACCAGCCAGTCGCACGAAGGATCTCCCTCGACCGATTCGATCTGATCTGCGCGAAGCAAGGCGTTGTTGAGTCGCCTGACGAGCGCGGGCACGCTGTTGCTCGGGTAAAGGCTCTGATCGGGATACGTGTGCGCCGCGAGATTGCCGTCGGCGGCCACCTGCCACCCGCTCAGGTAGATAGCCTGCAGCCCGGCGCGCACCATCTGCACCGCCTGCGCGCCGGTCAGAGCACCAAATGTGTGCACATAGTCCCCGGCGGTGAGCTGGCGCCACAGCCGCTCGGCGCCGCGGCGAGCAAGCGTGTGCTCTATGTGCACAGACCCGCGCAGTCGCAGCACGTCGGCGGCGCCATAGCTCCGCGTAATGCCCTGCCACCGCGGATCGTCGCGCCACCTTTTCTCCAGAGCCTTTGCTTCATCCCTGCGACCGTTCTGCGACATGCGTCGTTCCTCTATCACGTGAGATAATCGTAGCCAGGCAGCGTCAGGAAGTCGGTGAAGTCATCGTCCTCCACCAGTCCATCCAGCAAACGAGCCGCGTCGGCATAACGGTTGTCCGCGTCGGAGTACTTCTCCAACGCGGTCAGCTCCGCATTGCGGACGGACCTGTACAGCTCCAGCGACATGCGCGTCGAGTCGGCGAGCTTCACGGCGTGCTTTCGCCATTGCCACAGTTGCGCGCGCGAGATTTCCGCAGTCGCGGCATCTTCCATCAGGTTGTTGATCGCTACCGCACCCGTACCGCGCAGCCACCCCTCCAGGTACTGAAGCGCCACCCGCACGTTCGTCTGCACCCCCGCCATCGTCACCTGGCCGCCGGGCACGCGAAGATCGAGCAGTTCGCTGCCCCCGACAGTCACATCCTCGCGCACCACGTTTTTCTGGTTTGGGCGGATACCGAGGATACGATCGAACACCTCCTGGGCAACCGGAACCAGATCCGGATGCGCTACCCACGTACCGTCAAACCCCTGCCGGGCCTCGCGCTCCTTGTCCTCCCTCACCTTTACCAGCGCGCGCTCCGTCACCTCTGCGTCGCGGCGATTGGGGATGAACGCCGCCATGCCGCCAATGGCATGCGCCCCGCGACGGTGGCACGTCTGCGCCAGCAGCTGCGAATAGGCCGCCATGAACGGCACCGACATGGTGACCTGCGAGCGATCGGGGAGCACGAACGCCGGATCGTGCCGGAACTTCTTGATCGCGCTGAAGATGTAGTCCCAACGGCCGGCGTTGAGTCCGGCTGCGTGCTCTCGCAGCTCGAAGAGGATCTCTTCCATCTCGAAGGCTGCGAGAATCGTCTCGATGAGAACCGTGGCCCGAATGGTGCCACGTGGCAGCCCTAACGTTTCCTGCGCCCTGACGAATACGTCATTCCACAGCCGCGCCTCACGATGCCCCTCGAGCTTGGCCAGGTAGAAATACGGCCCGCTGCCGCGCCGCACGAGCTCGGCCGCGTTATGAAAGAAGTACAGGCCGAAGTCCACCAGGCTGCCGCTCATCGGTCGGCCATCGATCAGCAGGTGCCGCTCAGGCAAGTGCCACCCGCGCGGCCTTACCACCAGCGTGGCGATCGTATCGCCGAGCGCGTACTGCTTGCCTTCCGGGTTGGCGAAGGTGAGCGACCGGCGCGCCGCATCGATCAGGTTGGCTTGTCCCTCGACGATGTTCGACCACGTCGGTGAAAGCGAATCCTCCAGATCAGCCATGAACACCTTCGCGCCGGAATTGAGCGCGTTGATCATCATCTTACGCTCGGCTGGCCCGGTGATCTCCACCCGGCGGTCGTTCAGGTCCGGCGGGGCCGGGGCCACGCGCCAGTCGCCCTGTCTCACCTCCGCGGTCTCACCTGGAAAGCCGGGGCGGACACCCGAGGCAATCTCTGCCTGACGAGCGTCGCGCGCGGCGAGCAGTTCGCGCCGGCGCCCGCCGAACTCTTGCTCCAGCGTCGACAGGAATTCGAGAGCGTCTGGCGTCAGCACTCGATCCGCTGCCTCGGTTGGCAGGCTCGCTCGATCCACTGCAAGGGACCCGTGTGTGGTCATCGTCTTTCCATGAAATGCGGCGCCCCTGGGAGCACATCGCACAGCGCAAACTGGTCGTCTGCCTCGCCTGCCTGGCTAATCAATGTCACCTCGACCCCAAATCGAAGGTCGGCATCGATCGCTGCCGCACCCAACACGCACCGAATGTGCCGCCTACTCGTGACTTCCCTTGCTTACCGGCTGGCGACTCGCGCCACGACGTTTCAGCAAGGCGTCACCGAGGCGAGGTGGTTCCCCGCGCCCCGCGTTCCGCACAACGGACGGGCATCCCGCCCAGCTGGTATCAACCGAGCGCAACCAGCCCCCGGGGCCGGTAAGCCAGGAGGATCCGC
>DATKDD010000037.1:0-6387 GCA_035512875.1 Gemmatimonadaceae bacterium
CCGTAATCCAGCCCCACCACGATCGCGCTCACGACGCCGGCATGGGGCAACCGGCTGTCCCGCCTGACCTCCCGCCACCTTGGCAGGTAGCTCATGTCGCCCGCGTAGCCCTTGTCCAGCCAGGCCTCGAACGCGCCGGCCGTTTCGGCGGGCCCGAGCGTCGTTATGCCGGCCAGGTCGAATCCCAGGCCGTAGGCCTGCGCGCGAATCCGTTCCTCGAGAGCGGGGCGAGGGACGCGGGACGCGGGACGCGCGACGCGCGACGCGGGACGCGGGTCGCGGATGCCAGGATGTGTCACGTCAGGCAGTGTTAGCGTGACTCAGCCGAGTGCCCTTCGCAATTCGCAAGTCGCACTTCGTTTCACCTCGCATCTCTTCTCACTTCGCCCTTCGCTTTTCCTCGCAACTCGCATCTCTCCTCTCTTTTCACTTCTCCCTCACCCACCGCGCATACCTCACCACATCCTCCACCGGCGGAACGGCATCCGCATCTCCGTAGGCCGTGTGCATACGCCACCGGACGTATTCCCGGGGGGGCAGAGGGAGAAACGGTGGATGGCGCCACCATTGGCGCGCGCGGAAGTTCCACATCACCTGAAGAAGTCCCGCGGCGGTGGTGGGGCTCCGGATTGCGCGCCAGGCGAGCGCGGCTGAAAGGCGGCTCCATCCCATACTCTCAATCTCGGGCGGCACGCGCGCTCCATCAACTCGTCCGGCCTTGGGTGTCGCGAAAAGGTCCGCGCCTGCGCCGTTCCTTAACGACCTCTGCGGCAATGACGCAGAGTGATCGAGCTTCAGCGCCCCCGGGTAAACCTGACGAGCCCCGGAGAACTCTACCTCATCACCGCCGCCAGGAAGCGCTCAACCGAATACAGCGTGATCTGGCCGCACGGGCCGCGCAGTATTGCATCGCAGCCGTGCGTGGCCCACGGCAGTCGCACCAGGAGCGCCGGTCGCGCTGCCCATTCCATGCGTGCCACGAACCGATCGGCGTGGATCGGTGACACGATGTCGTCGCGCTCGCCATGGATGAGGAGCACGGGCTTGGTGCGGCGGTTAACGCTGGCGATAGGTGACGCGGCGTCGTAGGCGCCCGACACCTCGGCGGGGGTGCCGCCCAGGTAGTCTCGCAGCACCGCACGCCCGTCGACCACGTTGGGATTGCCGGGATTGGCGTAGCCCCACCGGAGGTCGAGCGGCCCATAAAGCGACACGGCGCCGCGGACACGGGGATCGTCTTCGCTGGCAGCCGCGGCGGAGACTGCGATCTGGGCGCCGGCCGAGCGCCCGAGATACACCACGCGCGATGGGTCGACGCTGAGCTCGAGCGCGTTGTCCTGAATGAATGACGCCGCGAGCAGCACGTCGTCGCGCGCGGCGGGGAACTTGTGCGCCGGTGCCAGCCGATAATCCGGCGATGCGACTGCGATACCACGCGCGGAGAAGTACCGGGCGAGCTTTGGAAGCTCGGTCCGGTCACCGGCGCGCCAGGATCCGCCGTGCACCATGATCAGCAGTGGCGCAGGGCGCGAGGAGTCCAGCGGCAGATAAAGATCCAGCCGCCGGTCGCCATCAGCGTCGGATGCGTAGACCATGGTTCGCATTCTGGAATCGCCGATCGGCACCCCGGCATACAGGTCGAGCAACTGTACGGGCTTCTCACGCGGCTCGTCTCCCGAAAAGGCGACGAACTCCGGCGGCCCCCAGACGCGTGTCAAACCGGCGACGATCTCCGGTGAGATTCGCATCGCCTGCACGACGGGGGTGATGAACAGCACACCCGACGTGACCCCGAGTAGGAGTGACAACCGGCCCGGCACGCTGGCGCGCCAGCCGGGCAACAGGGTCAGGAGTGCGACAGGGGCGAGCCAGTGCCCCGCCTCTCCGGCGACGAGTCCGGTAAGCCAGGCGGCGTACACGGGTGCTGGAAGCGCGGTCAGGAGCGCGACGACGAACAGCGCGATGGCAAAGGCGAGCCGAATCCAGTCGAGACGCGAGCGGCGGCGCGCCCGCCGAATGGCGACGGGTACGCCCGTGCGTGGGGACGGTTTCGCAATCGTTATGCGATCGTCGGAAAAGAGGACGTGAGGCGGCATTGGGGGTGCCTGGAGGCGGGGTAGCTCAAATGTGCAGCGGCGGAGGGGTCAAGGGAAGAAGGGCCATGGCGGTGCCGCGGGGCTCGCCGCGGACGGTCCGGCGTGCCCCACCGGTGCTGCCGCGCCTCCGGGGGTGCGGGGAACTGAAGTCGAATCCTGCGCACGCGGTCCCGTTCACCCCTCGCACCTCGTCCCTCGTCCGTCTAGCTTGTCCGCATGGCGACACCACCGAAAGGACGCGGCAAGCGTCGTAAGGCAGGAGCCCGGACAGCGGGCGGAAAGCGTTCCGACCCGCAGCGCATGGAGCGCGCCGAACAGGAATCGCGCGACTTTCTTCGCGAGCGAACCGAGGAGGGCCACCTGGCGGCCGGGCGCGTGCCGCCGTCGCAGGCTGAGGGGATGCGTCAGGCGGGATCGGTGCAAGTCGCCGTCGACCAGTCGATCCGCACCTACGTCCCGGTCACCGAGGATGAAAAACTCCTCGGGCGTGGCACCCGTCCCGACGATTTCACACGCACCGATCCGTGGCGCGTGCTGCGGGTAATGGGCGAGCTCATCGAAGGCTTCGATACGCTGGCCGGCATCGAGAAGGGAGTGACCATATTCGGCTCCGCTCGGACGCATCCCGATGATCCGCAGTACGAATACGCCCAGGAGGTGGCGAGGCTGCTGTCACTCGACGGATTCGCCATCATAACCGGTGCCGGTCCGGGGATCATGGAGGCGGCCAACAAGGGCGCGCGTTTGGGCGGCGGACGCTCGATAGGCTGCAACATCGAGTTGCCGTTCGAGCAGGGGGCCAATCCGTACGTCGATACCCTCGTGAACTTCCGCTATTTCTTCGTCCGGAAGACGATGTTCGTGAAGTACTCCAGTGCCTTCATCATATTCCCCGGAGGCTTCGGGACTCTCGACGAGGCGTTCGAGGCGCTCACACTCATTCAGACCGGCAAGATCTATCAGTTTCCGATCGTGCTGTTCGGCTCGCACTACTGGGCCGGTCTACTGAGATGGCTTCGGTCGCGTGTGTTGCTCGAGCGCAAGATCTCGCCAGGCGACATGGATCTTCTCGTGTTGACGGATGATCCGCGGGAAGCGGCCCAAACGGTGATCTCTGCGTACGCGGCGCAGCGCCAGAAGAGCGAGGATCGCAAGGAGGCGGACGAGCATGGCAAAGAAGGGTGATCGCGCGAAGGACGGTGCCGGCAAGGGAAAAGCCACTGGCGGTCACGCCTCGGCCAAGTCGAAGACGCCGGCCGGCGTAGCCAAGGCGCGGGCCACGGCCGGCGGCAACAAGGCCGAGCAGAAGCGGGCCGCCGAGACACGCGAGCATCGTGGCGGGGGGAACACGACGCATGCGGGGAGCCGCTATCTGCGCGGGCAGCGGATCGATCCGCGACGCATCGACGGGACCGAGACGGCCGCCGACCTGATCGAGGGAACCTTCCTCGCCTATAACGCGGCCCGGCTGCGTGAGGCGTCGCAACTCCTCACCCGGAAGATGCTCGACTCGGATGTCACGGTCGGGATGACGCTTACCGGCGCACTGACGCCCGCGGGACTCGGCATCGCGGCTCTCATTCCGCTGATCGAGGCGGGATTCGTCGACTGGATCATCTCCACCGGTGCCAACCTGTACCACGACACGCACTTCGGGCTGGGGCTTGCCATGCACCGCGGCAACGCCCAGGAGAGCGATGTCGCGCTCCGCGAGGAAGGCATCGTACGCATCTACGACATTTTCTTCGACTACGATGTGCTGCTTTCGACCGACGCCTTTTTTCGCAAGATCATCGCCGGACCGGAGTTTCAGCGCACGATGTCCTCCGCCGAGTTTCATTTTCTCTGCGGCAAGTACGTGCGCGAGCGGGAGAAGGCGTTAGGTATCGGACAGAAATCACTGCTCTCGGCGGCGTATTCCGCGGGCGTGCCGATCTACACTTCGTCGCCCGGCGATTCGTCGATCGGAATGAACGTTGCCGCCCTGGCCCTCGATGGCAACCGATGCGTGCTCGACCCCAACCAAGACGTCAACGAGACGGCGGCGATAGTCCTCGATGCCAAACGAGGGGGTGGAAAGAGCGGCGTGCTGATTCTGGGCGGCGGATCGCCCAAGAACTTCATGCTGCAGACGGAGCCGCAGATCCAGGAAGTGCTCGGCATCGATGAGAAGGGCCACGATTACTTTCTCCAGGTCACAGATGCGCGTCCCGACACAGGTGGCCTCTCCGGAGCTACACCGGCCGAGGCGGTGAGCTGGGGGAAGATCGATCCCGACCGCCTGCCTGACGCGGTTGTCTGCTACGCCGATTCGACCATTGTGCTGCCGCTGCTCACCGCGTACGC
Organism: Gemmatimonadaceae bacterium; assembly: GCA_035512875.1. Classification (GTDB taxonomy): domain Bacteria; phylum Gemmatimonadota; class Gemmatimonadetes; order Gemmatimonadales; family Gemmatimonadaceae; genus JALZIF01. The sequence continues at coordinate 4,443 of DATKDD010000037.1, forward strand.
CCTTGCCCGTCACGCCCCGCGTCCGCTCAAGCGGCTGTACGACCGCCGCGAGGCGATGATGGAAAGGCTGCGGAAAGAGTACGCTGGCTCGTCGGGTGCGGCAGAGGCGAGTGAAACGGATTCGGTGTTGGAAAGGCACCGGTAAGCGGCCCCTCCGGATGGGGGAAAATGCGAGCTGTATCAGTTTTTTCCCATCCCGTATCGCGTCTTTTCACAGCGTATCGCGGCGCGGCGCTCGCTCGTCGCTTGCTTGATGCTTACACCTATCGAATTCAATCCGGCCATCCCGCTACCGCGGAATACGCTGGGTAACGTAATGGCTACCGGCGTGGGACGCGCCGAATGGGGCCGGCTCTATTACGCGACCGTCGGGGGCACGTTCGGGGCGCTGCTCATCCTGCTCCTCGCGCCCACATGGTGGCTGGCGGCGACGCCGCTGCTCTGCGTGGCGTCGTTTGCCGGGTGGGGACTTGCCGCGCAGACATCGCTCCATCTCGATCGGAAGCAGATTCGCGCGCCTTCGATGCGCCTATCGCTGCAAGTCGTCCGCGCCGTCGCAATGGCCACCTGCGCGCTTTCGGCGCTGGCGGGGGTGTTCGGAACGCTCGCGCTCCTCATGCAGCGGTCGTAGCGGTTCGGCGAATCGCGCGTACGAGGTTCACACGCGACAGATCGCCGAATGATATCCGATCCACCGCAGTCGGTCGCCCGAGCTCTCGTTGGGCTATTCGTTCATCCTCCTCGCCCGCCCGTATACGGGATATGACGCGTTCGATCAACGCGTCGATCCAATCGGCCTTGGCGATGAGCGCGTTCGAGGGATCGGGAATGGATCCGCGGTGAGCGTCCCACATTTCTCGCGGCCTGAGTGCCGCGACCTGCCGCAGGCTGTTGACAAGCGCCCGGGGATCCTCGAGTGGGCGGGCGACGCGCACCTTGGTGCCGAGAAAGAGATCGGCGGCAAACAGCGTCTCGCGCTCTGGGTCCCAAACCACGTGATGGTCGGCGGAATGCCCAGGCGTGTGCAGCACGGTTAGCGGCGCGGGGTCGAAAGTGCTGCCGGGCGACTCGTCGAGCGGCATCCGCCCCCAGGTAAAGCGGCGATAGGCGGCCATCTCCCCGTTGGCACGAATGACGGCTGGAGTGAGCGGCGAGTGCCACAGCGGTATGTTGCGCGCCGCTACAGTGCCGATGTTTCCCGCGTGGTCCTCGTGGCCGTGTGTGAGAATGACCCCGCTCGGGCGCAGCTCCTCCAATGCGCCAGCCACGTCCTTTCGCGCGGCAGGGAATCCAGTGTCGATCAGCACGCCGCGCCAGAGGAATACGTGCACGCCGTACCCCATCGTGCGGCTGCGCCAGGAGCTGAGCCAGATTCGTGTCAGCTCGCCGGTCCGGTCCACTCGGATCATGGCTGGAATGTACGGTCTACTCTCATGGAGAGGTGAGCTTTACATCCCGCCGTGCCGCGCCTAGACTCCTGAAGGCGAGCGCGCAGGGTCGCGCTACGGGAAGGCGGCGCCCGGTTCACCGGACGGGGCGCCGTCCACTTTTTTATGTGGTGGGCAATGTCCGAGATGATCGAGTCTCTCAAACGCAAGCTCGGTGGAGAAGTCGAGCGGTTGCAGCACGAGTTGAGCGTCACGCTTCCGGGCGAGATTCGGCGCGCGGTGGAGATGGGCGACCTTCGTGAGAACAGCGAGTACAAGGCTGCGCTGGAGCGGCAGCAGTTCATTCAGGCGCGACTCGGACAACTGCGCCAGCGTTTGGGCAAGCTATCGCAGATCGACGTCGCCCTCATCCCGGCCGACAGGGTTGGTTTGGGCTCGCGCGTAGTGGTGATCGAGGAGCAGGTCTCGGTCACCGAGACGTACCACCTCGTTTTTGGCGACGCCGAGGAATTCGAGGAGGGGCAGGTAACAATGTCCTCGCCGATCGGCCGCTCACT
>DATKDD010000038.1:0-3889 GCA_035512875.1 Gemmatimonadaceae bacterium
CCGGATCCGTGTCGGCGCGCCGGTCGCTCGCCGGGGCCTACTTCTATGCGCGGCGCTACGAGCAGGCGCGGTACCATCTGGACCGGGCGATCACGATGAATCCTAACGCGGAGGAGACGTACCGCTTTCTCGGGCTGACGCTTGGCCTCGATGGGGCGTACGACGAAGCGGTGCGCGTACTCGAGGAAGCGCTGCTGCTCCCGGAATCAGGCACCTACACCCAGGCCACGCTCGGTTACGTACTGGCGCGCATGGGACGGGAAGCGGAGGCGCGCGCCATCCTCGCCGAGCTCGAGGCGCGCGCGGCGCACGGCTACGTGTCCCCTGTCGCGTTCGCGACCCTTCTTATCGGGCTCGGCGACATCGATGGTGCGATGGAGTGGGCGGAGCGCGCACGCGCGGACCGCCGCGGATGGCTCGCCTACCTCAAGGTGAATCCGCTGCTGGACCCAATGCGCGGGCATCCGAAATTCGATGCATTAGTGCGCGAGATGGGGCTCTGATTCAGCCAGGATCGGTACCAAAGGAGAGGAAAAGAACGCGGGGTCCATCGCGCGCCCCTGGACGCATGATGAACCCCGCCGAACTGAGACCGAGCGGCGCGGTGCGCCGGTCAGCTGCGTAGAAGCCTTACCGGCTCCCGGCGATCCGCGCCGCACTAGGTTCAGTAGACAATGGATCACCTCCTCGAGTACAGGGTGGACGTTAAGGGCGAATCTCTAGAACTGGGTACCAAATTAATGAGTGTGTGCCGCTGAAGTGAAGTGGCAAATCCGGGAGATTTCGGCTTCGGGAATGGACGGCCAACGACTTCCCGGATCAGGTGAACGGGCATCAACGTCGAAGGGTTTATTTTGAGATGAGGCGGATTGGCTGGTGCGGTTTCAAAGCTGGTGGCGGCCAGGCGCTACATCTGCACTTTTTTCTTTCGCGATTGACCGGCCTATCAACCTTCTAACTTGATGCCTGGCCTCAATCGCCGTCGCGACGCTTGACCAGGGTCAGGATCGAATAGAGCGCGACCGGTTCGTCTTCCTGATTGATCACCTCCACATCCCATTCGACCACCCCTTGGGGAATGCCCCCGTCGGGCGGCGTGTCCTTCCTGGTCTTCTGCTTGACTGTCAGGCGTACGTGGATCGTATCGCCGGGGTAGACGGGCTTCGTGAAGCGCAGGTTCTCCAACCCGTAGTTCGCGAGCACCGGCCCTAGCGCGGGATCGACGAACAGCCCGGCGGCGGCGGATACGATGAAGTAGCCGTGCGCGACGCGCCCCTCGAAGATTCCGTTTGCCTTCGCGGCATTTTCATCCATGTGGGCGTAGAACCTGTCGCCGCTCAACTCGGCGAACCGCTCGATGTCATCCAGCGTGATCGTCCGCTTCTCGGTGATCAGCGTCTCGCCTATCTCGAGCTCCTCGAAATGCTTGCGGAAGGGGTGCACGCCATCGCGCTTCTGTTCGGCGCCGCGCGACCATTCGCGCGTTATGGCGGTGAGCATGCTCGGACTTCCCTGCACGGCAGTGCGCTGCATGTAGTGCAGCACGCCACGAGCACCGCCCAGCTCCTCGCCGCCGCCCGCACGCCCCGGTCCGCCGTGCACCAGATTCGGGAGCGGGGATCCATGACCGGTGCTCTCCTTGGCGCTGGTTCTATCGAGGATCATCAGGCGTCCGTGGAAGGGGGCGACGCCTAGCACGACCTTGCGCGCCACCTTCGGGTCGGCGGTGACGAGCGATCCGCAGAGCGAGCCGCGGCCGAGCTTCGCCAGCTCGATCGCTTCATCCAGTGTCTTGTAAGGCATCACCGTATTCACCGGACCGAACGCCTCGATGTCGTGGGGTTCGCTGCGCTTGAACGGTTCGGCACAAGCCATGAGCATCGGGCCGAAGAACGCCCCCTTGTCGCGATCGGCGCCGACGGTCTCGAAGCCGTCACCGCCGAACACCAGCTCGGAGCTCTTCCGGATCTTCTCGGCGTTGGCACCGACGTCGCGTACCTGGCCCTTGCTGGCAAGCGGGCCCATACGCACTCCCTCGACGCTCGGATCGCCGATCACCGTCTTCCCCAGCCTGACGCTGAGCGCCTTGATCACATCCTCCTCCATCCCGTCAGGCACGATCGTCCGCCGAATGGCCGTGCACTTCTGGCCGGCCTTGGTGGTCATCTCGCGCGTAACTTCCTTGATGAACAGGTCGAATTCCTCGGTGCCGGGCGCTGCGTCGGGGCCGAGGATCGAACAGTTGAGCGAGTCGGCCTCCATGTTGAAGCGCACCGAGTGCTGCATGACGGCGTCCCCTTCCTTCAGCATCTGCCCGGTGGCCGCCGATCCGGTAAAGGCGACGACATCCTGCTCGGTGACGTGATCGAGCAGGTCGCCGGCGCTCCCACAGATGAGCTGGATGGCTCCTTCAGGGAAGATCTTCGCCTCGACCATCGAACGAAACATCGCCTCGGTGAGATAGCTGGTCACCGTGGCCGGCTTGACGATGCAAGGCACACCGGCGAGCAGCGCCGGCGCCATCTTCTCGAGCATCCCCCAGCAGGGGAAGTTGAAGGCGTTGATGTGGATCGCCACTCCCTCGAGCGGGACGCAGATGTGCCGGCCCACGAAGGTACCGCCCTTCGACAGCGGCTCGGTGGGTCCCTCCACGTGAAACGTCTCGTTAGGGAACTCGCGCCGGCCGCGGCTCGAGTAGGCGAAGAAGGTCCCGATGCCTCCCTCGATATCCACCCATGAATCGGCCTTGGTCGCTCCGGTGGCGGCGGATATGGCGTAAAAGCCCTCCTTGCGCTCCATGAGATGCCTGGCCATGGCCTTGAGCATTGCGGCGCGCTGATGGAAGGTGAGCGCCCGCATTGCCGGCCCGCCCACGCTTCGCGCGTAGTCGGTCATCCCCTTGAAGTCGAGACCTCCGCTCGAGGCCTCACCGATCCTTTCGCCGCTTACCGCGTGAACGAGATCGGCGGACTTGCCGGTGCCTTCAATCCATTCGCCGAGTGCGTAGTTTCTGAGCTTCATTCTATGGATCCTGTGCTGATAGGTGTTCTCGGAGTGACGATGCCTTGCTGTGAGTGCGATTCAAGTTGTCTTTGCCGGGGTCAGCATCGCTTTGGTACGTAGTCTTGGCTTTTTTACGGCGGAGGACGCGGAGGTCCGCGGAGGAGCGCGGAGGTACTCCGAATACGTCATGGCAACATCTTCTAATTGATCACAGCGCGTGCTGTTTGCGTGGCGCTCAATCTGCAAGCATTTAACTGAGGAAGCTGTTGATTAGACACCAAGAGGTGAGCTGTTCAATAACCGGCAGGCGATCGTTGTTCACCATTTTCCTGTCCCCCGCGCCCTCCGCGAGACCTCCGCGTCCTCCACGGTAAAAAGCCACACTCTCCATAGCGAACCAAACAAGATGACGCGCATGCATACGGGCATCTATCCCTTGTCGCCACGAGTCTCCTGCCAGGTCTTGTACATCGCCATCTGAGCGGGACGATCAGCCGGAAGCTCGCGGAGCGGCTCGCACGGTTTCCAGGTTGCGCGCATGGCGACTGGCAGCTGCTGGTAGAGCGCGGTGCCGTCGCTCTTCCAGGCCAGCATTTCGTCGCTCACATCCTTTACGATCTTCGCCGGGTTGCCGACCACGACCTTTCGCGGCGGGATCTGCATCTCCGAGGGCACGAAGCATAACGCTCCCACGATCGATCCCGCGCCGACAGTCGCCCGGTCCATTACGACCGCGTTCATCCCTATCAGCGCGTTGGCGCAGATGCGCGCGCCGTGCACCACCGCGCCGTGGCCGATGTGCGCCGCCTGCTCCAGCACTACCGTCACCCCGGGGAACATGTGGATGGTGCAGTTTTCCTGCACGTTGCAGCCATCCTCGATGATT
>DATKDD010000039.1:0-3227 GCA_035512875.1 Gemmatimonadaceae bacterium
CGTAGTGTAGCGGGCAGAAGCACGTTCGTCACCGCCAAGGCCAGGACCCACGCCATTTCAACGCTTCTGGATTCCCGCTTTCGCGGGAATGACGGGGCGAGCTGTTCCCCCGCGTCGCGCGTCGCGCGCCCCTCATCGCGCCCCCCGCGTCGCGCAGCGTTCGCCGGAATGACGCGCTACGGCAGCAGCCTCTCCGGGTTGGTCTCCATCGCCGCACGCTTCGTAGCCGCCTGAAGCGGTAATGAAAGAAACTGATCGATGTTCGGCCGCATCGAGCCCACCCCAGGACTCGGCCAATCGGTGCCCCAAAGCACCTTGCCGGCGATCTCGTCCAGCCGCGGGAAGTACTCCGGGATGCGCAACGGTGGAATGCCGGACAGATCCAGCCACACGTTGGCATGGCGTCGCAGGATGAAGAACGCCTCCTCCATGTAGAGAGGGCGGCCCCCATGCGCCATCACGATCCGCAGATCGGGAAAGTCGATCGCCACGTCATCGATCTCCATCGGGTTGCCGTACTTGGAGCGCGCACCGGGAAAGATGCTCGTCCCTGTGTGAATCATCACCGGTAACCCAACGGCCTCACAGCGACTGTACAGCACCGCCAGTGCATCCAACCCGTCGGTGTACGCGTTCGCCGCGCAGCGCATGTGGGGCGGATGGATCTTGAGCATGCGAATACCCAGATCGAGCAGTCGCTCGAGCGCGTAGCCGGCGTCCGATGAGGTAACGGGATCGACTCCGCCAAACGGCAACAGCCGCCCGGGAGCCGCCTGCGCATAGCGAACGGTGAAGTCGTTCGCCTCATCCGTCATTCCCATCACGTCAGGGCTCACGTCGGTCACCAGCCCCACTCGCGAGATGCCATCCGCGTCGAGAATCTCGAGCAGCGCTGAAGGATCGTCGGACAACACCAGCAGCCGGTCCCAATGCGCGGACAGGCGCGCATGCATGGTCTCTCGCACGGCGTCCTTGAGCATGCCCCACGGCAACACGTGGATGTGCACGTCGGTAATACGCATCGACGAATCGACCGCCGACGGTTCAGTCACGCGCCGCTCGCCTGAAGGGCACCGCGCACCGCCGGCACGTCGTCGGTGCACAAGCCATCGACGCCGAGTCGTGCCAGCTCCACCGCCACCGCCGGATCGTTCACGGTCCATACGATCACGCGCCCGCCCGCTTCGTGCACGGCATCGCATAACGTCTGATCCACGTGCTCCCACCAGATCCAGTAGTCCCGGGCATCAGCCGCGTGAAGCGCGTGCACCGCATCGATGAGATAGGACGCGGAGAGAATGCCCCCGGGAATTTCCGGAGCCCGGATGCGGACGCGCGGCACCACGCGATGATCGAAGCCATGCACCGCGCACCGCTCGGGTCCCGGTGCCGCGCGAATGGCATCCACGACCGCGGACTCGATGTCGCGCCCTTTGACTTCGATGTACATCCTCATCGGCGGTCGAATCGATCGCAGCACCTGGGCGAGCGTCGGGATTCCTGTGTTGGGCGCCAGTGATATCAACCGAAGCTCCTTCAGCGAGAGCTCGCTGATCGGCCGCCCGGCGAGCGCAGGGTCGTCGGGCGTTCCGTGCGGCACGGAATCGTGATTCACGACGACGATCCCGTTGCGGGTAGCGTGAACGTCCAGCTCGATGCCGTCGGCCCCGAGCTCGACAGCGCGCGTGAACGCCGGCAGGGTGTTCTCGATGCGCTCGCGAGAGGCGCCGCGGTGGGCGATGAGCTCCGGCATGAAGGAAGGGCTACGGTTGACCACGTGCGTGGGTGCGCCAGATTGTCGCGGCACGCGATTCCCGGGCGTCCAACGTATCGGGGCCGCTCTCGAGCGTCAACCGCGCTTCTTAACGATACGCGGTGGGGCGCGTCTACCCTTGCGCCAGGATGACATTCGTGACGCTGACGCACACAGGAGACGCGCCCGATGATGCGGCGTTGATCGCGCGGTGGCGGAAAGGGGATGAGCGCGCGGCCACTGACCTGGTCGAGCGCCACGCCCGGCCGCTCGCGCGATTTGTCGCGAGCATGGGCGCCCGTGAAGAGGTGGAAGAGCTGGTGCAGGACACGTTCGTTCGGGCGTTCGCGTCACTGGATGGCTTTCGGGCTCAGAGTACGCTCCGGACGTGGCTTTTCACTATCGCCCGCAACCTCATGCGAGATCGGGCGCGCGCGGCGAAGGCCCGTACGGAGGAGAGCGAGATCGATGATTCGCACGTGGCTACCGGGCACGATGCGCTCGACCAGCTGGTTGCCGACGAAACAGGCGTACGCCTGCGCGCGGCAATCCAATGCCTAACGCCTTTGCAGCGCGATGTCTTCACCCTGCGTGTGACGCAGGGCCTGTCTTACCGGGAGATTGCGGGCGTGCTGGGCAGCACCGAAGGCGCCGCCCGCGTGCACTACTTCAATGCAATGCGAGCCATCAAGGACTACATAAATGACTGATTGCCCTCGAGCTGACATTCGCGACTTGCTGCCGGACTGGGTGAACGGTTCACTCGAGCGGGAGGCGGCCGGCGATGTGGTGGAGCACCTGACGACCTGCGCGTCGTGCAGCGAGGAGGCGGACCTGCTTTCCCAGCTTCGTGCTGCACTTTCGCCCGAACCGGTCATAGATGTGCGGAAGGTGGCGGAGACGGTCGTCGCGCGCACCTCGTCCCGTGGTTCGCGCGCCGGGCCGCGAACGCCATGGCGTGGCATGGTGGGGGGCCTCGCCGTAGCCGCGAGCGTGATCCTCGGCGCGCTGCTCATCCAGGGCGAGCGCGATACCGCTGGCGGCGAGCAGTTCCAGGCACACGGCGCCGAGCTTCCAGTGGCGGGCGGACTGGCGGATCTGGAGGAGGATCAGCTCGAGGCGCTGTTGGTTCAGCTGGACGCCATGGAGGCGCTGCCGCAGACGTCGACGGCGCCGGCGATCATCACCACCTTTGCCGTGCAATGATGCCCTATCGAGCCTTGCTTCTAACGATGGCACTCGTGCTGGGACTCGGCGCGAGCACTCCACCGGCCGGGGCGCAGCGCACTCCGCCTGACGACGCTCGCCGCGCCCAGCTGGAGCAGCAGATCCGGCAGCGGCTGGCGCGAACTCTCAAGGACCGCGTCGGCCTTACCGACGCGCAACTCGAGCAGGTCGGCGCGGTAAACAGCCGATTCCAGGATCGGCGCCGTACGCTGGTCGAACAGGAGCGCGACATCCGAATCGGCCTCCG
>DATKDD010000040.1:0-3619 GCA_035512875.1 Gemmatimonadaceae bacterium
ATCACAGCAGAAGCGGCGGCTGCGCTCGAGGCCGCGCACAAGCTGGGGTTCGTCCATCGTGACGTGAAGCCCGCCAACATCATGCTTGAAGGCGAAGAGCGTCGCGTCCTGCTCATGGACTTCGGAATTGCCAAGGCCGCGGCTGCCGACGAGGCGGCGATCACAGGCACCGGCGTCATCATAGGCTCCCCAGCTTATATGAGCCCCGAACAGTCTCGCGGTGAGAGGGATGTCGACGGGCGGAGCGACATCTACTCGCTCGGCGCCGTCGCATACGAGATGTTGAGCGGAGTGCGGCCGCTGATAGCGGACAGCCTGCACGAGCTGGTGTACAAGCAGGTGACGGAAGACGTTTTGGATGTCGCCGAGCGGGTTCCCAATCTCCCCGCCCACGTTGGCAAATCGGTGATGCGCTGCCTGGCGAAGGATCGGGAGCACAGGTGGCAGACGGCCGCGGATCTGCGAAAGAGTCTGTCGACGAGCGCCGGCACTTCCAGCCTCGAACGCCACGGCGAGCCTGACGAGGAAAGCTGGCTGTCGTTGCGTGGGCCGTACGTGCTACTCCTCGGCTTCCTGCTCTACTTCAGCGAGATCTTTGCGAGGCTGATGAATATCCGCACTGCGGAGCTGTTGTACGATGACTGGAGGCTCTTCGCTTACGCCCGCAATGGAGTGTGGGTGCTGCTCCTTGCGGCGGCGATCGATCTCGGGGTTCGCATCGCCGTGCGCGTGTCAAAGGGACGGTCATGGAGCCAGGTCGTGCGTTTCCTCTTGGGTCAGCCCGATTGGTGGCAGACGTGGTATCCGCGTCCCCTGCGAGTGCGGGACAGCGTGTGGGACCGACTGACGTTCGGCATGAAGGCGCTCCGCACCCTCGCGTGGTTCCAATGGATGCTTCTGCCGTTCGGCAGTGTAGTGGTGCTCTTCGTGCTCCCTACGTTCCGGTCGCTGGCAAGAGACTCAGGCATCGCACTGCCGTTGTCCCTGCGTGCTTTCAATGCGCTGGTTGTTTGGAGCAGCTATGCACTGTTCGGCACGCTCGCACTTCTCTGGTGGCAGCTGCGCCAGGCGCGCATCAAGCACAACGTGCCGATGCTCGCGTTTCTGCGGAGCTTGCTCAACCTTCGTGGGAGCTACTGGCAAGGCAGTCCTGCGCGGGCAATGCTGAGGGATTGAACGGCACCGCGCCGCAGACTCGCGGATTGAAGCGCCCGCTTCACGGTCGCATCTTAATGGAGTGTCCGCAGCAGAAGCCCACGTTAGACGGCATGTCGAGGTGCCTATGACCGAATCAAGACTCTACACTGCCTTCGTTTTGGCGCTCGCGTGTGGCGCATGCACTCAGACTGAGCGCGCTGGTGGCCCGCCTGAGGCTGATGTTGCTGCTGTCAACACGTTGCGCGAGCGAGAGGTAGCCGCGGCCGAGGCCGGTGACGTTGCCACTCTGATAGAGCTGAGGACCGACGGTTTTGTTTCGATGCCACCAGACCAGCCGCCGGTGAGGGGGAAGGAAGCCGTGCGGGAATTTTTCCGCGGTATGTTCGCACAGGTGGAACTTGAGGAGACTGTAGTTTCAGAGGCAGTGGTCCTGGCGGACGATCTGGCGTACGACCGCGGCACCTTCACTGGCACGGTGCGACCGAAGACCGGTGGCGAGGCTATGCCGATTGACGGCAAATACCTGTGGATTCTCGAGCGACAGGCCGACGGTTCATGGAGGTACTCGGTTCAGATGTGGAGTAATAATGCGCCTGCACCCATGTGATGCTGCGTGTCACCGTGTGCCGTCTTCGCCCAAGGAACGCCCCCGAGCGTCGTCCTGATCATCACGGACGACCTGGGCTACGCCGACCTCAGCTCTTACGGAGCGGCGGACCCGACGCGGGTTACGCGACGGCCTTGATCGGGAAGCGCCAACCTTTGAAAGGGTCAAACGGACTGCCAATCATTACTAGCATGGCTTCAGGAGCTTCGGCCGCGCAACTTACCGTTTCCGCGTTCGGCGTCGCCGTGAAAGGTTAGCCGCTAATGGCTCGAATACTGTTGTTACTACTTCTACTTGCGTTGCCTACGACAGCGAATGCGCAGGCGTTCGCGTGTAGCCTCGTGGCGCCTCCTCGTGATCTGCTCTTCAAGGGCCTGTGCCGAGCTGCTGGTGACAGCGTGGCAATAGAAATCGAGAGGAGCGGCGCCGATGGAGCACGGCCGCGAGGTGTGTTCAAGCGCGGGTCGTCGCGAAACGAGTTCGACATCGCGGACACGCGTTATCCTAGCGGCGTTCGTAAGGTGCTGCGTTCGCAAATCGAATGGGTTCTCATTTCCGCGTGGGATCAAACCGACTCGACCTTGTTCTTCAGCTTTGATGCCGGCGACTTGGCTCCCGCAACCGAAGACGACGTAGTCATTCTGCGCGAAGCGCGGGCGATTCTGGTACGAGCCGATTGGGATCGCGCCGATGATCGGAACTGTGAGAATGACCTACCCTCTCGCGTGAGTCTGTACTGCGCGTTAGCGCGTGCGACCAAGGAACAGATGGGACGGTATCACCACCGGCAGCCCGCCCTACGTTTCGTGAGGGAGCTTGTCGCGGCACGCTGGCCCGAACGTATTCGCGGGCACCGGCTAATGGACTTCAATAATCATGAGGCCACGTCGGTTCAGGACGTTGTTGACGTACTAATTGCGGCGCTCGAGCGCGCGCGCATGGAAGTAGCCAATCCCGCGAGGCTCTGTGCTGGTTGTGCGGTGGCTTCGACCAGGCAGCAGACGATTGAGGCGATTCCGGAACCGATAGTCGATCGCATCTCCTTTGAGACGCGCGCAGGAACCAGTCTCGCTTTCGACATCGCTCGCGATGGCCGCAGCATCGTCCTTGATCTCCTCGGCCAGCTCTGGCTCCTTCCCGGAGAAGGCGGGGCAGCGGTTCCAATTACCGACGCGGTGCGCGACACGGCGGAAGATCTAGATCCGGTTTTCTCGCCGGACGGTCAGTGGGTGGTTTTCCAGGGTGACCGCGCCGGAGTAAAGGGGCTCTGGCTGGTTCGACGAGATGGAACGGGTCTCACGCGACTCACCGATCAGGCGGCGTCAGCAGCCATCACGCCGGCGTGGGCCCCCGATGGGCGCAGTCTGGCCTTCGCGCTACGGGACAGTATCAGAATCATGGATGTGGGGAGCCGGGTCGTCCGCACACTACGAATCGAAGGACTGCCCTCGCCAGCCGCCCGCTACCCTGCCTGGTCGGCGGACGGAGCGTATATCGCCTTTGCACACCCGGGCGGTCGGATCTGGGAGGTCGCCAGCGAGGGTGGCACAGCGTCGGCACTCACGCCCGCAAGTCTAAACGCCCGAGCGCCGGCGTATTCACCGGACAACAGCCGGATCGCTTTCTTCGCCCGTGACTCTGCGGGGATCATGCAGGTCTGGGTGCAGGAACGCACCGGCGGCGCCCCGCAACGCTTAACCAATCATCTTGATACGACGCCTCTGCGCGTGCGATGGTCTCAGGGTGGCGATGCGATCCTCTACGCCGCCGATGGCCTGCTCTGGCGGCGACGACTCAGCGGAGGCCAGCCCGAGCCGATTCCTTTCACCGCGCGCGTGAGCTTCAGCCGTGCAC
>DATKDD010000041.1:0-2040 GCA_035512875.1 Gemmatimonadaceae bacterium
TGCCCGCGAGTTGCTGGTGATCGCCGACCGGCTGGCCATAACGAGCGACGCTCGCACCCGCGTCGCCGAGGCCGTTGGTGTCGCCTTTCTCGAGGGCGACGGCGAATGCGTGGTGCTGCTGGCGGAGCCCATCGTGCCGGCGGGTGGCACGGGGTCGCTCGAGCGGCTTCGCTTCACCGAACGGTTCGAGTGTGCCTACGATGGCTACCGCGCGCCAACGCCTACTCCACAACTTTTCTCGTTCAACAACCCGTTCGGCGCGTGCGCAACCTGCAACGGCTTTGGCGCGGTCCTCGAGTATGACGAAGCGCTGATCGTTCCCGATCCGGACCGGACGCTGCGTGACGGCGCGCTGGATCCGTGGACCAAGCCGCGATACGAGTCCAAGCGACGCGCCCTCGCCGAATTCGCGCGCAAGAACAGAATTTCCATGACGCGCCCCTGGCGGGAGATCGATGCCGCTCATCGTGAGGCATTGCTGCACTCCAAGTCGCGCGGATACAAGGGGATGATCCCGTTTCTCCGCGACCTCGAGGAAAAGCGCTACAAACAGTACATCCGCGTCTTTCTCCGGCAGTACCAGACGGCAATGCAGTGCGCCTCCTGCGGCGGGGCCAAGCTTCGGCCGGAATCGCTAGGCGTCAGGGTCGTCGGACGGTCCATCTCCGAAGTGGCGGCGATGCCGGTTGGGGAGCTGGCGGCGTGGCTCGTTACGCTTCCCCTCACCGAACACGAGCGGAAGATCGCGGCAAGCATTCTGCGCGAGGCTCAGAGCCGGGTCGATTTTCTCGTCGACGTGGGGCTCGGCTACCTGACGATGCAACGCGCCATGCGTACGCTTTCCGGCGGTGAGGCGCAGCGTATCGCGCTAGCCAACTCCCTCGGCGCGCAACTGGTCGACACGCTGTATGTGCTCGACGAGCCGTCGATCGGGCTTCACGCCCGCGATCTCGACCGGCTGTTGCGGCTCCTCCGGCGGTTGCGTGACGGTGGCAACACCGTACTGGTTGTGGAGCACGACCTGGAGGCGATCCGCGCTGCCGATCACATGATAGAGCTGGGACCCGGCAGCGGCGAGAACGGAGGCCACGTGGTCTGGAGCGGACCGATATCCCGTGTGGCGGAGAGCCCGCTCACCGGCCGCTACATTTCCGGCGAGCGGAGCATCGCGCTGCCTGACGAGCGCCGGCGGCTGGGACCCCGGTGGCTCACGCTGACCGGCGCGCGCGAGCACAACCTTCGGGGGGTGGACGTGAGGATTCCGCTCGGTGCCCTGACGGCGGTCACCGGAGTTTCGGGATCGGGCAAGAGCACGCTCGTTCACGACGTCCTGTACAGGGCCCTCGAGACCCAGGTGAGGGGTGAGCATTCAGCCAAGCGCCACCTGGGAGAGCGGGTCGGAAGCTACGATACGCTCACCGGCTGGGAGCCGCTCGATGACGTCGTGCTCATCGACCAGGAGCCGATCGGTCGGTCCCCGCGCTCCAATCCAGTCACCTACATCAAGGCCTACGACGAGATCCGCCGAATCTTCGCCGAGACGCCGGTAGCGCGAAAGCACCGCTACACGCCGGGCACCTTCAGCTTCAACGTCGCCGGAGGGCGGTGCGAGGGGTGCGAGGGCGCCGGACAGCTCGAGATAGAGATGATCTTCATGGCCGACGTCTTCGTCCCCTGCGATGATTGCGGAGGCAAGCGGTTCAAGCGCGAGGTACTCGATGTGCGCGTGAACGGACGCAACATCCACGAAGTGCTACAGCTTACGGTCGATGACGCGCTGCGCTTCTTTCCGCGCGAGGAGAAGCTTGGCCAGGCGCTCTGGCAGCTGCAGCAGGTTGGACTCGGCTACCTGCGGTTAGGCCAGCCGGCGCCGACGTTGTCAGGCGGCGAGTCTCAGCGGATCAAGATCGCGCGGGAGCTGGTGACCGGCGCGAAGACGCGCGGCCGCAAACTGTACATCATGGATGAACCGACGACGGGCCTTCATCTCGAGGACATTCGCAAGCTCATGCGCGTGCTCGACCGCCTGGTGGACCATGG
>DATKDD010000042.1:0-3687 GCA_035512875.1 Gemmatimonadaceae bacterium
CCATCTCGACGTCTACGACCTGATCGAGGAAACGCACTTCCACGATCTCGGCAAGCTGAGCTTCGCGTTCGTTGCCTTCTGGGGCTATCTCACCTTCGGGCAGTATCTGGTCATCTGGTACGGCAACATGGGGGAGGAAACGCACTGGATGCGGCTGCGCCTCATTGAGCCGTGGCTTCCATTCACCATGACGGCCGTATTTCTCGTATTCGTCATTCCGTTCTTTGGGCTCATGTCGCGGGCGGCAAAAGTGTTTCTACCGACCTTCGTGCTGTTCGCCCTGTGCGCCGTGGCGGGACTGTGGCTCGTGCGTTACGTGGAGGTGTATCCGTCGCTCCACTGGGAAGGCGATCATGCGCCGTTCGGTTTCTGGGAGATCGGCGTCACCCTCGGCTACCTCGGGATCTGGGGGTTGAGCTACGCAGCGTTCATGAATGCGTTCCCTCGCATGCGCGTACTACTCATGACATCGCCATACCGCGATGAGGTGCAGGTGCCCGTGAATGCAGATACGATGGAGCCGCTGCCGGCCCACGAGTGAAAACAGGAAATTGGAAATAGGAACTGGGAATCAGGGGCGGTATGCAAAACGGGAACGCCGGTGGCGTTCCCGTTTGCTCGATCACGGTAGGCGGCGTTGGCCGATTCCTCGAGGGCGAGGAAGGCCGGTGACCACGTTAGGAAGCAGAATCGGCCATGCGGCGGCGTATCCGCCGCGTTCCTTTCCAAGTTCCTGACTCCTGTTTCCTATTTCCTTCCACACATTCCAACGCCTTTTCGCATCCAAACTATCGAATTAGCTTTCTTCCGGAGGGGCGTTAGCTCAGCTGGGAGAGCACTAGCTTTGCAAGCTAGGGGTCGCGAGTTCGAGCCTCGCACGCTCCATGAGACGCCGGCGCGCATATCGCACAGAAATGGAGGCAGGTATCGGCGTTCTACGGAAGCGCCGTCAGTGCCGCTATCACGTCGCAGTGCTTCGTGACGGCAGGACGCGGCGCTTTCGTCTTTAGGTCCACCTCTTGCACCGCCGCCTTTCCAGACCGGTCCGGAGACGATCGTAATGCCGCAATCGTTGCGTGTGCTCATTGCCGAAGATGACGGCGCATCCGCAAAGCATCTTGAAGGGGAACTACGTGAGCTGGGTCACACTGTCGTTGGCATTGCTAACGATGGTGCGAGTGCGGTGTCGATGGCGCGGGCGCTGAGTCCGGACCTCATCATTCTCGGGGCACATCTGCCGGGGCTCGATGGAGCGGGCGCGGCCGAGCGCATCCACGAAGAGCGGCCGGTTCCGGTCGTGCTGCGCGGCGATCACATCGGTCCCGATCTGGCCGACCGCATCGCACGGCTTCCCGTGTTCGGGATGCTGCCGCATGGCGCCAGTTCCGGCCATGTTGACGTTACGCTGGCGATCGCCTTCGCGCGGCACGACGAATGGCGACGCGAGCAGATCCGGGCGGAGGAGCTCCAGCAGCGCCTCGAGGATCGTAAGGTGATCGAACGCGCCAAGGGAATTCTCATGCAGCGCGAAGGACTCTCGGAAAGCGATGCCTATCGCATGCTTCAGCGTACTAGCCAGAGCCGCAACGTTCCAATGGCCGAGCTCTCACGCAGTCTTCTCGCCGCGGAAGAGCTCATCTCACCACCGGGCCGGGTGACCAATCGCAGAACGCCTCCGGCGAATCCCGCTCGGTAACCGGCGGAGTGTCGCCAGGGCGTTGGCGCTGATTGAACGCGCGTGGCGGCGGACGGATGATCGCCGCCTCGCGCGATGGTCGATAGGCTACCCTTCCTCCCGGGCGCCTGCCGCTACCCGCTCTTCCTGGCGTTCACCGCCATTACGTATCCTACCCCCGGTGCGCGCCGGCGAGGGGCGACCACTCTCCCTGCCTGACGAAACGTCGCCTTGCTTGCCACCGATCTGAATGCGCCGCGGCTGGGGCAGAGCCGCCCGTGGTATGCGGATCGTCAACAGGCCGTTGTCGAACTCCGCGCCGACCTTGTCTGCATCCACTCCAAGCGGAAGCGAGAACGAGCGAGAGAAGCTGCCGTAGCTGCGCTCGAGCAGGAAATATCGTCCTTCCTCTTCTCCTTCCTGCCGCTCTTCCCGCTTCTCTCCCCGCACGGTCAACATGTCGTTCTCGATGCTGATGTCGACTTCGTCAGGCGAGATTCCGGGCAGTTCCATCTCCAGCAGTACAGAGTCCTTGCCCTCACGCACATTCGCCGACGGCGTCCATCCAGCGCGAGTGCCGCTGCCGCCATATGCGTCTTCGAATACGCGGTCGATCTCCCTCCGCAGTCCGAAAAGTGAACCCAACCCACCGACAAACGGGGTCACGCCTCCACGATATGCCATGATTACCTCTCATGTGAATGGTCCGAGAATACACGGCTAGTCACGAGCAACCGGCGTACCGGCCCTGAACTGCCGTTCCGACAGATTCGGGCGCCAATTTGAACGACGGGAAGCAGGGGTGGTGACGAAACTGCAGTTCATCGGTCATCTTGAAGACCAGGTTTTGCTCGCGTAAGTTCTCACGTCCTCCCAGCATAGAGAGATTGCGTGCCACAACTCGCGCGCGAAGCCGCACCGATCGGCATTGGACGCACTCCTTCGCTGCTGGCCCTCGTCGCCGAGGTTGCCGGTCTCGCGGCACGGGTTCCGCAAGCGGAGCGGTCGCTTCCGAAGATTCTTCGCTCGATCCGCAGCGCGCTCAACGCGCTCGATTGCACGCTCTGGCGCCCAAGCGCCGCCGGGCTCCCCGCGATCTGGCGAGCCGGAGAGGAGGAGAGCGAAACGGCTACACCGTTGCTCGATCTCGAGACGGACGGTGCTGGCGCGGCTGCGGTGACGATTCGCTACGCCGGTCGCGACCTTGCCGTGCTTTCGGTGAGGCTCGGCCGCCTCATGTCCCAGGAAGAGCGTCAGACGCTCCGCGCCGTGGCGGATATCCTGGCTCCAGTGCTCGCCGCTGATCCGCCGCCCGAGTCTGCCTCGCGGCACCCTGAGCCTGTCAACTCCGACGACCGCAAGCTGGTCCAGAAGATCGTCGATTCACTTCCTCTCGGCCTTTACGTCATCGATCGCGAGTATCGGATCCAGGCGTGGAATCGCAAGCGTGAGACAGGGATGCAGGGCGTGTCGAGAGAAGAGGCAATCGGACGAACGGTTTTCGAAATTCTGCACCGGCAATCGGCGGCCACGCTACGGGCGGAATTCGACGAAGTGTTCTCAACCGGGCGAATCCGGCAAAGCGAGATCGAGTCGCTCGTCGATGGTGAACACCGTACGTACCGAATGTCCAAGATTCCGATGCGGCTCGATGACGGGGCGGTCACGCACGTGATCACAATCGGTGAAGAGGTGACCGATTCCCGCCGCGCCCAGGAGCGCCTGGCACAAGCGGAAAAACTGGCCGCGGTTGGACAGCTCGCCGCCGGCGTCATGCACGAGATCAACAATCCGCTGGCGACGATCGGAGTGTGCGCCGACGGCATCGCGCGGCGTATCGACGCACTGGCGCCGGATGAGGAATCTCGTAAGGCAGTCGACGAGTATCTTGCGCTCGTGTGGCACGAAGTCGATCGCTGTCGCGGTATCGCCGACCGGCTGCTGGACTTCAGCCGGCCCCGGCCATTGGTTCGCACCACGGTCGACGTGCACCAGATCCTCGACAAGACGCT
>DATKDD010000043.1:0-5340 GCA_035512875.1 Gemmatimonadaceae bacterium
GCTCCTTCCTCGTCATGGGGATCGAGCTTCGTCGATCCGCGCACGGGAGAAATCATCAAGGCAGCGGTGCGGATGGATTCGCATCGCTCGTCGGCGGACCACAACATCTATGCGGGGCTGATCCCGGCAGGCGCCGTCGAAGGTGCTCCCGCGACATCGGACCTCGATGAGTCGTGGCTCGCCACCCTCGACACCACGATCGATGCAACCGCATTCGCGATGTGGCGCCGCCGGCAGCACTCCGCGCACGAAGTGGGACACACGCTCGGTCTGGCTCACAACTTCATTGGCCACGCCGACGACCGCAGCACGGTGATGGACTACCCGCCGCCGGTGATCCGCCTGACGAATGGACAGATCGACCTGAGCGATGCCTATCGCGAAGGACTGGGGATCTACGATTCGCTGGCGATTCGCTGGGCCTATGAGGAATTCCCGACGCCGGCCGCCGAACAGGCAGGGCTCGCGGCGATCGTGCAGGAGATGGCGCGAAGCGGGGTGCGGTTCATGTCGAACCCCGACGAAGGAGCGGGCGGAAGCTTCCCCGATGCGACCACCTGGGTGGGGGGAGGCGATGCGATCGATGAGCTGGAGAGGACGATGTCCGTGCGCCGTGTGCTGCTCGACAAGTTCGATGAGCGCGCGATCGTTACCGGTGCGCCCATGTCGGCGCTCAACGCCCGCCTTTCGCCTGTCTATCTGCATCATCGGTACTCGCTCGGCGCCGTAGCCAAGGCCGTCGGCGGCATGAAATGGCGGTACGCCGTGCGCGGCGACACGCAGCCACCCACGGAGCTGATCGACGCGGCGACGCAGAGGCGCGCCCTAACCGTGCTGCTCGATGCGATTCAGCCGAAGGAGCTTGCGGTGCCCGAGCGAGTGCTCACCTTGCTCGCACCGCCGGCGTATGGCTACAGGCAGGAAGAACGGCGCGCGTTCGAGACGCGAGCCGCGCCGGCGTTCGATCAGATCGAGGTCGCCCGCGTGCTGGCGACGATGGTGGTCCGGCCCCTGTTCATGCCCCAAAGGGCTGCTCGAGTGGTGGCATTCCACGATCGCGATCCGCGATTGCCTTCGCTCACCGAGGTGATCGGCACGACGATCGACCGCACCTGGGGTGCGACCCATTCGGCGCGCGAGGCCGCGTTAGGTCGCGTTGCCGAGCGGGTGGTTGTGGATGAGCTCATCCGGCTGGCATCGGAACCCGACGCCTCCGTCGAGGCGCGCGCGGGCGCCGAATGGGGGCTGCGGCGTATCTCCGGGATTGCCGCTCCGCGCGAAGGAGTCACCGGTATGGAGGCGGCGCACCGCCAGCTCGTGCGTGCCGACATCGACCGGTTCCTGGAGCGCCGCTCCGATGACGTGCCTTTGACTGCCCCGACCCGCGCCCCGGCTGGCACGCCGATCGGGGCGTCGCCGTAGGATCTCCAGGGGTCTTCCTTCTTTCTGTGGGTCACCACCTCCGCGACCTGCGCGGTAAAAAAATGCGTTACGTCGTGCCGAAGCGATGCTGACAGCCGCGGCCGGAAGCTCGACAACTACCCACCAGATTCCCGAGCGACCCGGATGTAGTAAGCGGCGACTCGTCGTTGGGACTCGCCTGCGGGCGGAATGCTACTTGGACCGCTTTCCGCTCGCGGGCGAGACATCGATCATCAGTGCGATGACGAGGCCCACGATAGGCCACAGCGTCCACTCGCCGCCGAACCAATGCTGTACCGCCGCATACCAGAGCAGCGTGGTCGGGAGGAAGATGAAGCCGAGAATCACCCAGAGGAGGTTGTCGAATACGCCAACGAACCAGCTGCTGAACAACCAGAGAACGACGATCACCAGCCTCGGCGCCATCAGGGCGAAAATCGCGAAGATACAAGGCATTTGGGCGGGAGGTGAGGGACGGCGCGATGCGCGACGCGGGATGCGTCATGTGCGAGATCGGAGATCTGCAACACTAACGAGCGTTGTGCAGCGAAAGTGTCAAACCGGCTGATAATCGCTGACGCGCCGTCGGGCGTCGCGCCCGATTCCTGCAACCAGTGGTGCAACACAGTCCTGGGGACAACAATGCTGCCAAACAACGAAACTGGCTCGGAGCGCCCGGAGCGGGAAGAGCCCGATAGCCCCGAGCCGGAACGGGATCCTGTCCGTCCGCCGGAGCGCGTGCCTTGGCACGATCCCGGTCCGCCGGTTCGCAAGGTCAACCTCCCGCCGGATAGTCCATCGCCGGGAATCCCGATGGAGGATCCCGGCCGGGACTAGGGTTGGGCTAGGCCTCGGCGGAGGGTGCGTGCCGCTCTAATGCCTCCGCGCGTGTCATCAAACGCCGCGACTCCTCAACGGCGCCATTTCGCTCGCGGGCGGCGGCCTGAACGCGCAGGAGCTCTACCCATGCACGGAGCTGGCGCTCGTTGCCGACGAGCATCGCCGCCGACGGAGGGTCGAGCACGCGCACGGCGGGCCACAGTGAACCGAGCAGCGCCGCCTGCGCCTGCTCCGCTTCCCGCGCTACGACCTCAGCGTCGGCGCTGCTGCAGAGGCCGAGCATGGCGCGGAGCCGCGCAGCTGCGGTCCCCGCTTGCTCGATCAGTCTGAGGATGAAATCGCGTTGGTGCAGCATGCGACGGCGCTCACGTGATTGCAGTACGGTGTTTGGTGGTCCATTCTCTCAGTCGTGCAACGCGCGCCGACAGCCTGCGGTGGCTAGAGTATCCGACGCACTTCGACGAGCACCGGAACGCCGCGGATGATGCATAACGCCACGGATACGTAGACGCTGGCGATCGCGACGGCGAGTAGCATCTCCCGAATCGACGGAGCAAGGGCGGAAGTGAAGGCGAGGATCATCAGCGAGAAAGCCATTGCCTTTGCCAATCCGTACGCAAACCGGCTCGCACGTGAGCTGACCAGCAGCCGGCCGAGCGGGGAGTGCATCATGCTGGACGCCCCGAATGCGGTAAACCCCTGCTCGAAGGCCGCCGCTCGCGCGCCATCGACCAGCAGGCCACGCACGACGACGACGATGGGCACCCAGATCGGGATCCAGCCCAGGGTCGCGAACGCGATCCAGTACGTCATCTCCACTATCCGATCGGTCAGAATGTCGATCGCAGCACCGATCCGCGACACTTCGGCGAACCTCCGCGCTACCCATCCGTCGAGGCCGTCCATCCAGATGGCGACCAGGGTAAGGAAAAACGCGCCCAGATACAGCTCGCGGCTCGTGTACAGGATGCCCACGACGATGAACGCAAGCGATGCGCGGGTGATCGCGACCGCATTGGCTCGGGTGGCCAGCCGTACCGGCTCGCGCGTGGCGGCGGCAGCTTTTTCGGTTTGGGGCTCCCCCACGGGTCCTCGGGAAACAATGTCCGCGGCGTTCCGGTCGTACACCCGGCTCCAGCCAATGATCGCGTAGCCGCCGGTCGAGGGCAACTTTGCTCGTCAGGTCAAGGGCGACGCCCGCACCGCCTGCCCGATGAGGCCCCTCCCGGCCACTGGAATCTGGCTCTGGCTCGCCGCCGCGGCAGGGCGTAAGTTCTGCTTCGATCTTCCGTGGGTACCATGCCCGATTCCCATTCCGACTGCTTCAGCATCAGGCACTTCCCATGCATCCTCGAGTACCATCGCTCGTCAGGCGCCTGCGCCTCGCCGCGTGCGCCGCTATCGTGGCCGCAGTGGCAGCCGCCGGCTGCTCCTCGGCCGATCAGAGTCCAGAGGACTCGTCCGCCGCGAACGCCACGCAGGACACCGTGAACGGAGCCTCACTGACCGCGGCGGAACGAGCTGACGGCTGGCGACTGCTCTTCGATGGCCGGACTACCGCCGGATGGCGCGGCTACAAGAAAGACGAATTCCCCGATGGCTGGCAGGTGGTCGATGGTGAGTTGACTCGGGTCGCAGCCGCGGGCGACATCATCACCACGGACCAATTCGGCGATTTCGAGCTGGCGCTGGAGTGGAAGGTGGGCCCAGCCGGAAACAGCGGCGTGTTTTACCGCGTGACCGAGGAGGGCGACCAGTCATACCACACGGGAATCGAGATGCAGGTGCTCGACGACTCGGGACACATCGATGGCCAGTCGCCTTTGTTGAGTGCCGGCGCGCTCTACGGTCTCTATCCCGCGGCGCGGGGTGTGGTGAAGCCCGCCGGAGAGTGGAACAGTGCGCGTGTGCTCGCCCGCGGTAATCACGTTGAACATTGGCTGAACGGGCAGAAACTGGTCGACACGGAACTGTGGAGCGCGGATTGGAACGGCAAGCTGGCGACCAGCAAGTTCACGGAGTGGCCTGGCTATGCGCGCGCCGCTCGCGGGCACATCGGCCTGCAGGACCACGGTGACAGGGTGTCGTTCCGCAACATCAAGATCCGGGATCTCCAGTGAGCGCTCGCGTCAGGCTTTCCGCGATGATGTTCCTCCAGTATTTCATCTGGGGGGCGTGGTTCGTAACGCTCGGCACATATCTAGGCACCACGCGCGCCTTCGATGGTACGCAGATCGGACTGGCGTACGGCAGCCTGGCGATTGCCGCGATGATTTCGCCGTTCTTCGTGGGAATGGTGGCAGACCGCTTCTTCGCAAGTGAGAAGTTGCTCGCGGTGCTGCACCTGGTCGGAGCCGGCATCCTGTTCTACGCCTCGACGCTCGAGTCATTCGGCACCTTCTATCCGGTGTTGATCGGCTATGCGCTGTGCTACATGCCCACGCTGGCGCTCACCAATTCCATTTCGTTCGACAACGTTGAAGATCCGGCGAAGGACTTTCCGCGTATTCGTGTGCTGGGAACGATCGGCTGGATCGTGGCGGGCCTCCTCGTCGGGCAACTGGGGCTCGAGGCGACGGCGATCCCGATGCGTATCGCCGCCGCTGCTTCGGTGGTCCTTGCGGGATATTCCCTGGTGCTGCCGCATACTCCACCTCACTCGGCCGGACGGCCGCTCAGCGCCCGCGACGTTCTCGGGCTGGATGCACTGTCGCTGCTGCGCGATCCTTCGTTTCTGGTGTTCGTGATCGGCTCCTTTCTGCTGTGCATTCCGCTGCAGTTCTACTACGCCTTTACCAATCTCTTTCTCAACGAGATCGGGATGTCGGAACCGGCCAGCAAGATGACATTGGGTCAGGTGTCCGAGATCGGATTCATGATCCTGATGCCGGTGTTTCTCGTCAGGCTCGGCATCAAGAAGATCATGCTGGTGGGAATGGCCGCGTGGGCCGCACGGTACTTTCTGTTCGCGTACGGTGGCGTGGGCGAAACCGTCTGGATGCTGTACCTGGGTATTCTGCTTCACGGGGTCTGCTACGACTTCTTCTTCGTGACCGGGCAGATCTACGTGGATCAGCG
>DATKDD010000044.1:0-2794 GCA_035512875.1 Gemmatimonadaceae bacterium
GATTCCCGACTCCCGATTCCCCATTCCCGATTCCCGACTACATTCCCACCATGCCGCTCGTCCCGCTCTACGGCCATGAGCCGCTTCGCCACCAGCTCGCGATTGCGGTGCGGCGTGATGGGCTCCCCGCGAGCCTCGCCATTCACGGCTCGCGTGGCATCGGCAAACAGCGCCTGGCGCTCTGGCTCGCGCAGCTGCTCCTTTGTGAACGGCGCGACGACCAACCGTGCGGCGCGTGCTCGCAGTGTCGCCACAGCACGCTGCTGGTGCACCCCGATCTGCACTGGTTCTTTCCGCGACCTCGTCTGACTGCGAGCGACGCCGGACCGGCCGAGGTGGAGGAAGACATCGCCGAAGCGATCGCCGAGCGTGTGCGCGCCAACGGATTGTATCTGCGTCCGGCCGGCAACGAGGGAATTCACGTGGCGACCGTGCGAACAGTGGTGCAGCGAGCCGTTATGACTCCCGCACTCGCCAGGCGCAAGGTCTTCGTGATCGGCGACGCCGAGCGAATGGTCGCGCAAGAGGGCGCCGAGTATGCCGCGAACGCATTTCTCAAGATGCTCGAGGAACCGCCGGCCGATACAACCATGATTCTCACCACGAGCGAGCCCGGTGCGCTGCTGCCGACGATTCGCTCGCGTGTGATCGCTCTGCGCGCCGCGCCGCTCTCCGAGCGCGAGATGCGGGAATTCTCAGCGGATCCGCTGGTTCGGGAGCGCCTGGGCGCTCGCGCTCCCGGCGAGGCGGCGTTTCGAATTGCCGGCGGCGCTCCAGGGACACTGCTGGCCATGGAGGCGCACGATGAAGCGCTCGTGGCCGCCCGCGACCTCCTGGCATCGGTGACGAAGGGCCGCGCCACCTGGTCGCGGGCGGCGCTGGCCGTAGGGGCCACCGGAGCCAGGGGTTTCTTCAGCGATCTGCTCGACGCCCTCACCCTGCTACTTGCGGAGCAGCAACGTGAAGCTGTGGCGCAACAGCATGAGGCGCGCGCGCGCGCAATTGGCACGGCAATCGAAACCGTAGAAAAGGCGAAAGAGCGCGCTTCGGGCAATGCCAATCCTCAACTTCTGGCCGCTTCGCTCGTCCCGGTCCTCGCCGCGGCGGCGGGCCAATGAGTGATCTGAGTCACATTGGCCCCGACGGCGGCGCCCGCATGGTCGACGTGTCCGCCAAGCCGGCTACCGACCGCCTGGCGCGCGCAGGAGGCACCATCCTCATGTCAGCGGATACGCTGGCTGCCATCAAGGCGAATACCCTGCTAAAGGGCGATGTGCTCACCGTGGCCCGCACGGCAGGCATTCTCGCTGCCAAGCGTACGGCGGAGCTGATTCCGCTTTGTCACCCCCTTCCCCTCACCGATATCGCCATCGCAATCTCACCTGACGAGTCATTGCCAGGCATAACGGTCGAATCCACCGTGCGAACGACCGCGCCTACCGGAGTCGAGATGGAAGCAATCACGGCGGTGAGTGTGACACTGATCACCATTTACGACATGGTGAAGAGTGTGGATAAAGGGCTTCGACTCACCGATATCCGCCTTTTGGAGAAACGCGGAGGGCGCAGCGGGGTATGGATCGCTCGGTAACGGCACGAGCGTTGCCTTATGATAGGCCGAGTTCCGGGCGTAGATGCCTGGTTGCTTGCTCGGGCACCCTGACGAAGAGGGGTTTTGATGCATTCGAAAAAAAATGACTACGTGCACCGTGGTGATCGCGAGCGCCGCCGTAACAAAATGAGACGCATCGCATTGGGGATCGGCTCGGTCTGCGCGGTATTCGCCCTATTGCAGTTACAGCAGGAAGAAGCGAGCGCCACAGGTCTGATCACTCCGCCCGCACCAAGCGAGGCGGACGTACTACGTCGATCGCTGGATTCGGCCATGGCCGAACTCGACATCACGCGGAGCACCCTCGATCGGGCCGAGAAGATCCTCGATCTGAGTACGCGCTTCAATGTAAACGCCAGGCTCGCGACGTCGATTCACGATGTGGCGCTGGCCGAAGGACTCGATCCGGAGCTCGGCTTTCGCGTCGTGCGGCTGGAGAGCGAGTTCAATCCTCGCGCGGTGAGCCCCGTAGGCGCCGTTGGCCTAACGCAGCTGATGCTGCCGACGGCCCGGTACTTCAAGCCGGGAGTCACCCGCGAGCAGCTGTTCGAGCCCAAGACGAACCTGCACATCGGGTTCCGATATCTGCGCGGCTTGATCAAGGAATACGACGGCGACGTCAGGCTGGCGCTACTGGTGTATAACCGCGGTCCGGTGGCGGTCAACGCCGCCCGGGCCCGCGGCGAGAACCCCGCCAACGGTTATGATCGAATCGTGCTCAAGGGGTATGTGGGGTCAGGGCTGATTGGAGTGGAGTGAGCGGGACGCGGGTTGCGGGACGCGGGACGCGCGACGCGGGACGCGGGGTAAAACGAACGGGCGGCGAGATCACCTCGCCGCCCGCCGTCGCATCGCCCCCCCCCGCGTCGCGCGTCGCGCGTCGCGCAACCCGCAAACCCGCGCTACTCCACTCCAATCACCCCTGACCCCCCATACCCCTTGAGCACGATTCGATCATAACCGTTGGCGGGGTCCTCGCCGCGGGCTCGGGCGGCGTTGACCGCCACCGGACCGCGGTTATACACCAGTAGCGCCAGCTTGACGTCGCCGTCGTAGTCCTTGATCAAGCCGCGCAGATATCGGAACCCGATGTGCAGGTTCGTCTTGGGCTCGAACAGCTGCTCGCGGGTGACTCCCGGCTTGAAGTACCGGGCCGTCGGCAGCATCAGCTGCGTTAGGCCA
>DATKDD010000045.1:0-2199 GCA_035512875.1 Gemmatimonadaceae bacterium
AGCAGCGAGCTCCGCCAATTCCAGTTCTTCTCGGGTATTCCCGACGACAATCTGTGGCATCTCGCCCGGAGAATGTCCGCCGCCGAGTACGATGCCAACGACCTGCTGTTCTCCGAAGGTGACCAGCGAAGCATGTTCGGCATCATCACCTCTGGCAGCGTCGCGATCGAGAAGGGCCGCGAGGGACACAACGAGCGACTCGCCACGCTCGACGCCGGCCAGGTGATCGGCGAAGGAATTCTGCTCGACGATTCCCGCCACGGCACCTCGGCCAGGGCGCTGGAGCCGACCACGCTCGCAACGCTCTCCGCAACGGACCTGCAAACGCTGATACACGAGCGCCCGCAGGCCTATGCAGCGCTCGTCGCTCGCGCCGCGCGCTCCATCTCCGAACGACTGCGCGCCGCCGACGCCACCCTCGTGCGCCGCGGGCGTACCCTTGGATTCGGTGGTGGCGCCACGCGGCAGGAGCGGGACCTGCTCGGAGAACGGGAGGTACCCGACACCGCGCTCTACGGCGTGCAGACCCTCCGCGCACTCGAGAATTTCCCCATCAGCGGAGTTCCGCTCCGGGAATTTCCCACGCTCATCAACGCGCTGGCAACCGTAAAGGAGGCGGCGGCACTGGCCAACCTGGAACAGGGCAACCTCCCGCGTGAGGTAGGAGATGCGATCGTGCAGGCCTCGCGCGAGATTCGCGCAGGCCGGCATCACGAGCATTTCCTGGTAGACATGATCCAGGGGGGTGCCGGCACCTCGACGAACATGAACACCAACGAGGTCATCGCCAACCGCGCACTGGAGCTGCTGGGCCGAAAGCGTGGAGACTACAAGGCCGTGCACCCGAATGGTCACGTCAACATGTCGCAGTCCACAAACGACGTGTATCCCACGGCGATCAAGCTGGCACTGCATCAGGCCATCGACGACCTGCGCGCGGCCATGCGGCCGCTCGCCGAATCGTTTCTCGCCAAGGGACGCGAATTCCAGTCGATGATCAAGATGGGCCGCACGCAGTTGCAGGACGCGGTCCCCATGACGTTAGGCCAGGAGTTCACCGCCTACGGCATTACCATTCTCGAGGACGTGGATCGGCTGGGGGAAGCGCAGGCGCTGCTCCGCGAGATCAACATGGGCGCTACCGCGATAGGCACCGGTATCACCGCGCCCGCCGGATACGTGGAGATCGTACGGCGACATCTGGGAGCCGTCACCGGTCTCGAGTTCGTCACGTCGCCCGATCTGGTGGAGGCGACCGCCGACACCGGCGTGTTCGTGCAGCTCTCCGGCGTGCTCAAACGGTGCGCCGTGAAATTGAGCAAGATCTGCAACGATCTGCGGCTGCTCAGTTCGGGGCCGCGCGCCGGGCTCAACGAAATCAATCTGCCGGCAATGCAGCCCGGAAGCTCGATCATGCCCGGCAAGGTGAATCCTGTCATCCCCGAAGCGGTCAACCAGGTCTGCTTCTATGTGATAGGCGGTGACGTGACGGTGACGATGGCCGCCGAAGCCGGCCAGTTCCAGTTGAACGCATTCGAGCCGGTGATCGCGTTCCGGCTGCTCGCCAACTTTCAGGCGATGATCGCCGGCTGCACCGTGCTGCGGGAACGCTGCATCGATGGAATCACGGCGAATCCGGACCGCATGCGCTGGTTCGTCGAGAACTCGATAGGCGTCGTCACAGCACTTCTTCCCGTCATTGGATACGAAGCGTCCACGGAAGTGGCGAAGGAAGCCCTCGAGACCGATGCGAGTGTCTACGATGTCGTGATCGCCCGCGGGCTCCTAACGCGCCAGCAGCTGGACGAACTGCTCGATCCGGCGTCGATGACGGTTCCCCGGCGGAGATAGGCATCGGATGGTCCGTCCAAATCTCACTGGAGCTGGCGCTCAGCGGCTCCAGACGCTGCAGGACGCAACCGTGATGCTGCAAGCATTACACGGTATCGTCGAGAAGATGGCGATGGCACTGCGCGCCGGTCAGCCGCTGCAGCAGTTCTCGCAGCAGCTCAAGCGCGCGTCCACTCCGCTCGCCGACCTGCTGAAAGGGCACTATGGCATGCTGTCCGACCAGGTCACCGGCCTCTACCTGGTGTCGACCCGCGGCGGCGGGGACCGCGTGCGCGTGAGTAATCTTCGCGAGGCGATCGGCGGACTACGCAACGCGCTCGAGATCGCGGAGCGGAAGGTCTACGAGGA
>DATKDD010000046.1:0-10863 GCA_035512875.1 Gemmatimonadaceae bacterium
ATTCGGGGCCGCGATTTTCTTTTTCATCAGTCAGGAGCAGCAGCCATTCAAGACGCCACCAAGCGCGTACGCGTCAATCAACAGATCCGCATCAGTCCGCTGCGGGTCATTGCGCCCGACGGGGCGCAGCTCGGAATCCTAGACCGGGACACGGCCCTCGCGGCCGCGCTCGAACGAGGTTTGGATCTGGTCGAAGTTGCGCCGCTGGCGCGACCACCCGTGGTCCGCATCATGGACTACGGCAAATACAAATTCGAGCAGGCCAAGCAGGCACGGCAGGCGAAGAAGAAGCAGCACATCATTCTGCTCAAGGAAGTGAAGTACCGTCCGGGAATCGATGACCACGACTTCGACACGAAGACGCGGCACGCTCGGCGGTTTCTGGAGGACGGGAACAAGGTCAAGGTGACCATGATGTTCCGCGGGCGCCAGGTAGCCCACCCCGAGTTAGGCAGGGCAGTGCTCGACCGCGTTGCCGCCGACCTGGCCGACCTCAGCAAGATCGAGACGGATGCCAAGCTCGAGGGGAAGAACATGACGATGATAATCGCGCCGAAGTAAGGCGCTGGAGCAGATAGCGATGAAGATGAAGACGCACAAAGGTGCCGCGAAGCGATTCGAGGTGACCGCGACCGGTAAGGTGAAGCGCAAGCGGGCATACAAGAGTCACATCCTGACCAAGAAGACGTCCAAGCGGAAGCGCCGCCTCCGCCAGCCGGATCTGATCAAGACCACCGGCGACACCAAGCGCATGAAGCGCCTCATCCAGGCGTAAGGAGCCGACAATGCCACGCGTAAGGTCAAATGTCGCGCGCCTGAAGCGCAAAAAGCAGATCATGAAGGCCGCCCGTGGAGCATACGGCGGCCGGAGCAAGCTGTGGAAGGCCGCCCAGGAAAACGTCGAGCGCGGCTGGCGCTATGCCTATCGCGATCGCAAGAACAAGAAGCGCGATTTCCGCCGCCTCTGGATCGTGCGCATCAACGCCGCCGCGCGGCAGCACGAGCTCAGCTACAGCGTCTTCATCAATGGGCTCAAGCACGCCGGCATCGAAGTCGATCGGAAGATCCTCGCCGATCTCGCCGTCCGCGATCCGCAGGCGTTTACGGCGCTCGCCGAAAAGGCGCGCACCGCAGTACCGGCGGCGTAACTCAGGGCGGTCACATAACGGGACTGCGCACGCCGGATATCGAATTGCGCGCCGTTGCCATGGAGAGGACATCCTGCGGCAGAGCTGATTTACCTCACATGACCGTTCAGGAGTTCACCGCCACCGTCGGACACGTCGCGAGCGAAGGTGTCGCCCAGGTAGAGGCGGCCGCCTCCGCCGATGAGCTCGAGGCGCTGCGCACGGCACTCCTCGGCCGCAAGAGCGGACGGCTCACCACGCTGATGAAGGAACTCCCGGCGCTCCCGCCTGACGAGCGATGGAAGGCCGGGGCCGCCGTCAATGAGGCGAAAACCGCGCTCGAGCAGGCATTCGACGCCCGCAAGGCGGCGCTCGCCGGCAATGCCGCCGCGCAGTCCGCCGAGGACCTGACGATGCCCGCCCGCTCGACCTGGCAGGGCGCCAAGCATCCGGTCACGCTCGTCATCGAAGAGATCACCGAGATCTTTCGCGACCTCGGGTTCAGCGTGGCCACCGGTCCGGAAGCCGAGCTGGAATGGTACAACTTCGGCGCGCTCAATTTTCCGCCTGACCACCCCGCGATGGACATGCACGACACTCTGTACCTGAACGACGAGGTGCTGCTCCGCACGCACACCTCCCCGGTGCAGGTGCGCACCCTCCAGCGGTATCCCCCGCCGATCCGCATCCTTGCGCCGGGTAACGCCTATCGCCGCGACTTTTTCGACGCATCGCATGCGCCGATGTTCGCCCAGATCGAAGGGC
Source organism: Gemmatimonadaceae bacterium (assembly GCA_035512875.1). GTDB lineage: Bacteria > Gemmatimonadota > Gemmatimonadetes > Gemmatimonadales > Gemmatimonadaceae > JALZIF01. Next base: position 1,893 of record DATKDD010000046.1, read on the forward strand.
TGGACATCGATGAGGGGACGAGCTTCGTCGACCTCAAGGCAACGCTCACACACTTTGCCCGCCGCTTCTTCGGCACCGCCCGTACCCGGTTCCGGCCGAGCTACTTTCCGTTCACCGAGCCGTCGGCCGAGATGGACGTGGAGTGCGTGTTGTGCCACGGCGCGGGATGCGCCGGTTGCAAGGGATCCGGATGGATGGAGATCCTCGGCTCGGGAATGGTGCATCCGGCGGTACTCGAAGCGGCAGGCGTGGATAGCGAGCGATACACCGGATGGGCATTCGGCATGGGACCGGCACGCGTGGCCATGCTGCGCCATGGCATTCCCGACATTCGACTGCTGTACGATTCCGATATTCGCTTTCTCGAGCAGTTCGTTCGATGAACGCGTCATACGCGTGGCTTCGCGCCATGGTGCCGACCGACCTGACACCCCGGGCACTCGCCGAGCTGCTCACGTCCCGCACCGCGACCGTTGATGGCCTGCGGTCGCTGCGCGCGGATCTCGAGCCGATCGTGATCGCGCGGGTAGTCGAGTGTGCCCGCCATCCGAGCTCCGATCACTTGTCCGTCACCAGAGTCGATGCCGGCGGAGATCTCGTCGACGTAGTGTGCGGCGCCCCTAACGTGCGCGCCGGCGCCATGTATCCCTTTGCGCCGGTCGGCACCGTCTTGCCCGACGGCATGCGGATCGAGAAGCGAAAGATTCGCGGCGCCGTGTCGGAGGGAATGCTCTGTTCCGCACGCGAGCTGCGGCTGGGGGACGATCACGAGGGCATTCTCGAGCTCCAGATCGATGTGCCCACCGGCACGCCGCTGCTTCAGGCGCTTCCGCTCGGCGACACGATCCTCGACGTGGATGTGACACCAAACCGTCCCGACCTGCTCTCGCATCTGGGATTGGCGCGGGAAATCGCGGCGGCCCGGGGTGCACCGTTCAGGCTGCCGGAGTTCGCCGGCAACGACAATGGGCCGGCGCCGGACATTACGCGAGCGGCGCGCGAGGCGAACGCCGGCGGCGTGCGGGTCGTGCTCGAGGATGCGGAGGGCTGTCCCCGCTACACCGGCGTGTGCATCCGCGGGGTGACGATCGGGCCGAGCCCGGAATGGATTGCCGACCGCATCCGCGCCGTGGGCGGCCGGCCGATCAACAACGTTGTCGACGCCACGAACTACCTGCTCCACGAGCTCGGCCAGCCGATGCACGCCTTCGACGCCGGTACACTCGGCGGGGCAGCGATCGTCATCCGGCGCGCGCGGCCGGGCGAGCGCCTGACGACACTCGATGGTGTGGCGCGGACGCTCGAGCCGTGGATGACCGTCATTGCCGATGGCGATCGTGCCCAGGCACTGGCGGGCGTGATGGGTGGTGGCGACACCGAGGTCACTGACCGGACGACCGACGTTTTTCTCGAGGTGGCGCACTTCGATCCTGCCGGCACGCGGCGCACACGGCGAGCGCTTGGCCTCTCGACCGATGCCAGCTATCGCTTCGAGCGGGGAACCGATCCCGAGCTCCCCCCACACGCGCTCGCTCGCGCGGTATCGCTGATCCGCGCCGTTGCCGGCGGCCGCGTGGACGGATGGGCCGTCGATCTCCATCCCCGGCCGCGCCAACCGCGGCATATCGAGCTGCGCACAGCGCGTGTGGCGCACCTGCTCGGCGAGCGGCTGCCGCCTGACGAGATTCGCCGCCATCTCGAGTCCATTGGCTTCGCCATCGAGAGCCATCGCGGGGACACGTTCCGAGTCACCGTCCCCCCCTGGCGTGGCGACGTGGAGCGCGAGGTCGATCTCATTGAAGAGGTGGCACGACTGCACGGCTACGATCGCTTTTCCGATGAGCTGCGCCCGTATCGTCAGAGCACCGTGCCTACCCCCGATACGGAGCTCGCCGCGCGTCGCGTTCGCGAGGCGCTCGTCGCCGAAGGCCTGTTCGAGGCGCGGCCCATGCCGTTCGTCACCGGCAGCGACGACACGCACGTACGCGTGGCCAATCCGCTTGGAGAAAACGAGGCACACTTGCGGACATCGCTGCTCGAGACGCTTGCCCGCCGCACGGAGTTCAATCTGGCGCTCATGCGCCGCAGCGTGAGGCTGTTCGAGATCGGCGCCGCGTTCGGTCGCAGCTCGGCAACGCTGCCTCACGAGGAGCTACGTGCTGCCGCCGTGATCCTCGGAGACCGGAATCCGCCGCACTGGAAGGATGGGCCGGCGCCCGTCGTCGACGAATGGGATGCCAAGTGGCTGGCCGAGGTAATGGCGCGAGCGGCGCATCCACGAAGCGAGATCGAACTGGAGCCGGCGGGTGGGGGCTCCGACAGTGAAGTACTCTGGCGCGTAATGGTCAGCGGAAAGGCGAAAGGCGAGGTGCGCCGACTCACGCTCGATGCACCGCCGTGGGCTGCACCGGCGTACGGGGTGGAGGTCACGCTCGCTACCATACCCTCCAACCCGGTAGCGCCCGCCGGCCAGGGCGTGGCCTATCGTGACGAGCCGGTCACTCCACACGCGAAGGGCGCCGCTCTGGCCGTCCAGTTCGCGCCGCTGCCGTCCACTCCTTCAGCCGGATTTGACATCGCGCTGCTTTTACCCAACGATGTTGCAGTCGCGCGAGTGGAGAATACAATTCGACGGGGAATCGGCCCCCTCCTTGAGCGGCTGTCGCTATTGAGCGAGTTTCGTGGAGGCAACGTGCCGGCGGGGTATCGCAGCGTTGCCTGGAGTCTCACGCTACGGCATCCCGAGCGCACGCTCGAGAGTCGGGAAGTGTCCGGTCGTCGCGACAAGATGCTGCGGATGCTGGAGGAAGAGCTTGGAATCAAACCACGAACGTCCTGAGGAGAGCGCGATCCTCGAGCTGGAGATCGTGCTGCGCGCAGTAGGCGAGGAGATGGTCACGCTGCGGCGGCGCGCACAGGTCGCGGAGTCGAGGGTGCGCGAGTTGGAGCGCGGTGAGCAGCTGGCGTTGCACAACATGTCCAGCGGACCACCTGCTGACGTCCGCGTCACCGACCTGGAAAAGGAAAACGGGGAGCTGCGTGGCCGGTTGGAATCGGCGCGCGACCGCGCCGCGCAACTTGCCGATCGGCTGCGCTTTCTGCGGCAGCAGTACACCGACCCACAGGGGTGAGCGTGTCGCGCAAGAACAGCGTGAAGGTCACGATCGCCGGCGAGGAGTATACGCTGCGCACCGATGAGCCCGCGGAGCACACCCAAGCCGTAGCCGCGCACGTCGACGACGTGATCCGCGGCATCATGCAGGGGGGCTCGCTCGTCGAATCAAATAGGGCTGCAATCCTGGCCGCATTGCAGATCACCGATCAACTCTTCCGCGAACGGGCGTCACGTGAAGAGACCACCGAGCGCCTTACCAACCTTGCCACCGAAGTCCGGCGCTGGCTACCACCTGCCCGGCGGCATACGGACGACGTAGCTGATCGGTAATCGGGAATCGGGAATGTGGGATGAGAGGAATTTCTCCACGTTCGCCATGCACCTGTCTATTCGATTCCCGATTCCCGATTCCCGATTCCCGAATCCCCCAACTCGTCCCGTTTGCCTTTTCCCCATACCCGCGGTAGCTTCCGGTTGAGTTCCCGCGAAGACCGTAGCTCCAAGGGAGACCGCGAGTTAGGAGCCCCGCTTCACGCCCTACGTCGGCGCGTTGCCGGGCTGCCGCTTCGGATCCGCCCCCTTCGCGGTACCACGTAACTGCCCCGGCTACGATGCCGGGGTATCAAATAGATCACATATGATTGATCCAGTCATCCTGGCCGCACTTGGCGTAGTTGCCCTCATCGCCATCGCGGCATTTTTCTTTTGGGGCCGCAAGCTGGGACGCTCGGCCGAGCGCGCATCTCACATCGCCGCCAAGACTTCGGCTGAAGAGAACGCCAGGCGCATAATAGGCGAAGCCGAACGGGAATCGGAGTCGTTGCGCAAGGCAGCCGTGGTCGCGGGCAAGGAAGAAAACATCGGGCTGCGGGAGCAGTGGGAGCTCGAGGCCTCCAAGCGTCGGGAAGAAGTCGAACGCGGCGAGCGTCGAGTGCAGGAACGCGAGTCCGCATTGGACCGCAAGTTCGATTTGCTCGAGGCGCGGGAGAAAGAGGTAGGCAAAAAGGCGAGCGAGGTGGGACGCCGCGAGAAGCTGACCGCCGACCGCGAGGAGGAAATCGAACGGTTGGTTCAGGAGCTGCGACGGAAACTCGAGCTGCTCGCGGGCATGACGGGTGAAGAGGCGAAAGCCGAGCTCATCAGCCGGATCGAGAACGAGGCACACGCCGAGGCAGCCAACAAGCTGCGCGAGATACGAGAAAGCTCAAAGCGCACTGCCGAGCGTGAGGCGCGCAAGATCGTCGCACTCGCCGTGCAGCGCATCGGCGCGGAGCACACGGCGGAGATCACAGCTTCGTCGGTCGCACTTCCCAATGATGAGATGAAGGGGCGAATCATCGGTCGCGAAGGCCGCAACATTCGCGCGTTCGAGCTGGCGACCGGGGTCGATGTAATCATCGACGATACTCCCGACACGGTGGTCGTCTCCGGTTTCGACCCCGTTCGACGCGAAATTGCGCGACTAGCGCTGAGCAAGCTCGTCGCCGACGGCCGCATCCATCCCGGGCGTATCGAGGAAGTGGTGGCCAAGGCACGCAAGGAAGTCGACGCGTCGATTCAGGAGATGGGCGAACAGGCACTGTACGAGGTCGGCATAACGGGCCTGCACGCAGAGCTGGTCAAGCTTGTCGGACGCATGCACTACCGTACCAGCTACGGACAGAACATCCTCGCGCACTCCAAGGAAGTCGCCTGGCTTGCCGGCATCATGTCCGCGGAGCTCGGCCTGGATGTCGCACTCGCCAAGCGCGGCGCGCTCCTCCACGACATTGGAAAGGTGCTGACGCACGAGCACGAGGGTACGCACGTGCAGCTCGGCGTCGAAATGGCTACCAGGTACGGAGAGAATCCGCTGGTCGTGAACTGCATCGCCGCGCATCACGATGACGTTCCGCACGAGACCGAGGTTTCGGTGCTCGTGCAGGCGGCCGATGCGATCTCCGGATCGCGCCCCGGGGCGCGGCGTGAGGCGTTCGATACCTACGTGCGCCGTCTCGAGGGACTCGAACGCATTGCGTCGAGCTATTCCGGTGTCGAGAAGGTATTCGCGATTCAGGCCGGCCGTGAAGTGCGCGTCATCGTCAACCCCGATCACGTCGATGACCAGAAGATGGCGACGCTCACCGAAGAGATTGCTCGCCGCATCGAAGGCGAGCTGCAATATCCGGGTCAGATCAAGGTCGTGGTGATCCGCGAGACACGGGCGGTCGATTTTGCCCGCTGAGATAATCGACGGAGCAGCCCTTGCGCGCACCATTCGCGGCGAGCTCGCCGTACAGGTCTCGGATCTGACTGCACGCGGCGTGCGTCCGGGGCTGGCCGTGGTACTGGTCGGCGAAGATCCGGCGAGTACGGTGTACGTGCGGATGAAGGGCAAGGCGTGCGAGGAGGCCGGCATGCACTCGGTGACCATTCGGCTTCCGGCGACCACCACTCAGAATGAATTGCTGGCGCAGGTGCATGCGCTCAACACCGACCCGGCGATTCATGGATTTCTCGTCCAGATGCCGGTGCCGAAGCACATCGATCCCGACACGATCATCCTCAACATCGATCCCGGCAAGGACGTGGACGGCTTCCACCCGATCAACGTGGGAAAGGGATCGATAGGCGACCGCGGTGGCTTCATGCCGGCGACCCCGTCGGGGGTGCAGGAGTTGCTGCTGCGCTCCGGTGTGGAGACTGCCGGAGCGCACTGCGTGATCGTGGGCCGGAGCAACATCGTGGGCAAGCCGATGGCGTCACTTATGATGCAGACAGGCCGTGGGGCCAACGCGACGGTTACCGTCTGCCACAGCCGCACGCGCGACCTGGGTCACCACACCCGTCAGGCAGACATTCTGATCGTCGCCGCCGGCCGCGCCGAGATGGTCAAAGGCCACATGGTGCGACCGGGCGCAGTGGTGATCGATGTGGGAGTCAACCGTGTCGATGACCCGTCGCTGGAACGAGGCTACAAACTGGTTGGCGATGTGGCGTTCGATGAGGCTCGTGAGGTTGCTTCGAAGATCACGCCGGTGCCGGGCGGCGTCGGGCCGATGACCATCGCCATGCTGCTCCGCAACACCGTGCGTGCGGCCTCGCGGGCGCTGCCGGCATGACAGGGCGGGAACGCCGGGGCCCGGGTCCGGGCCGGGACCTGCTGCCCGATCTCTTCTCGCTGTCGGGCACTCCCTCGCCCGCGCGGATGGAGCCGGTGGCGCGGCGTGCCGACGCGGTGCCTGGCGAGTATCCGGAGTCGGCGCTTTCGATCTCGGGGCTCGTGCGCACAGCCAAGGAGGTGCTCGAGGGCGCCTTCTTTCCGCTGTGGGTGCGCGGCGAGGTCTGCGACCTCAAGCGCCATCGCAGCGGCCATTGGTATTTCTGCCTGCGCGACGAGAACTCACAGATCCGGTGCGTCGTCTGGTCCAGCGACCAGTTCCGTATTCCGGCACCGCCTGACGAGGGAATGCAGGTAGTGGCGTTCGGCCGTCTGACCGTCTATCCCACGCGCGGCGAGATGCAGTTCGCCGTCACTCGCCTCGATGCGGTGGGGGACGGGCTCTGGCGCAAGGCGCTCGAGGCTGCCGTGCTGCGCCTGAAGGCTGATGGACTGATGGCGCCGGAGCGCAAACGTCCGCTGCCGCTCCTGCCGCGCCGCATCGCGGTCGTGACGAGCATCGATGGCGCGGCGGTTCGCGACATCATGGCCGTCGTCAGGCGGCGATGTCCGCTCGTAGAGCTCGTGGTTTGCGGCGCCCGCGTACAGGGCGACGGCGCGCCCGAGGATCTCGTCAGCGCGATCGAGCGCGTGGGGCGGTGGGGCGGCGCCGACGTGATGATCGTCGGCCGCGGCGGCGGCTCGCGCGAGGACCTCTGGGCTTTCAACGATGAGCGCGTGGCACGCGCGATCGCCGCTTGTCCCGTTCCCACCATTTCGGCGGTCGGACACGAGGTCGACGTCACCCTGTGCGATCTCGTTGCGGACGTTCGGGCACCCACGCCTTCCGCGGCCGCCGAGACCGCGGTTCCGGTGCTCGCCGATCTGCAGGCGCAGCTCGAAGGCATTCGCACCGCATTGCGCGGAGCGCTGGCGCGCCGCGCCACACTCGCGCGTCGCGACCTGGTTGCGCGCACACGCCGCCTTACGACCACCGCTGCCCGGATGGGGGAACGGCGGCGCGCCCGCTGGGAACAGGCGGCGGCACGGCTGCACGCGCTGAGCCCGCTTGCCGTGCTCGGTCGCGGGTACGCACTAGCGCGCGATGAAGCCGACGGACGCACGCTGTCCGATGCCAGCCGGTTCGAACCGGGATTGCCCTTCCGTCTAGTGCTTCGCGACGGCGTGGTACGCGCTCGCGCCGAGGAGATCGAACCTGGCACGCCCGCCGGTGTCGAGCCACCAGCGGACAGTCGATGAGCTACGAACGCGACCTCGCGCGTCTCGACGAGATCGTTGGCGCGCTCGAGCGCAACGAGCTGGAGCTCGATCGGGCCATCGAGCTGTTCGAGGAGGGCGTTGCCAGGCTCCGCACGGCTTCCGAATCGCTCGCGCGCGCCGAGGCGCAGGTGAAGCGTCTGGTGGAGCAGTCGGACGGCTCCTTTTCGCTCCCTGATCTCGGTGAGTGAGGCGGCGCTCGCGCACTTCGCTGCCGACCGGGAGGCGGTGCGTGCGGAGCTCGCGCGGCTGTGCGAGACCGACGAGGTGCTCGCCCACGTTGGGCCGGTCGGTGACGCCATTCGATACAGCATCCTTGGCCCGGGGAAGCTGCTCCGTCCGGTGCTGGTGATGGCTGCCTATCGAGCAGCCGGAGGGCGCGACGACGCTACGTCGCTGGCCGCCGCCCTCGAGGTAGTGCACGCCTATTCGCTGGTCCACGACGACCTGCCGTGCATGGACGACGACGCCGTACGTCGCGGCCGGCCAACGACGCACCGGGTGTACGGCCCCGCAGTGGCGGCCGTCGCTGGTGTGGCAATGGTGCCGCTGGCGGTGTGCTGGGCGGTGCGCGCGGCGGCTGTACTTGGGTTGCCCGGAGAGGCTCGCGGCGCCATCGTTCGGGAGTTGATGCGCGCCTCGGGTGCGCGCGGAATGGTGGGCGGCCAGCTGCTCGACCTGGAGGCTGAGGGACGGGCGCTGACGCTCGACGAGTTGGAGCACATCCACGCGGGCAAGACCGGAGCGCTCATGCGCGCCGCAACGCGTGTGGGGGCGCTGGCGGCGGCGTGTGATACGCCGGCCTATGACGCACTGGACAGGTTTGGAGAGGCACTGGGGCTGGCGTTCCAGATCGCCGATGACGTACTCGACGCAACGGCGACATCGGAGCAGATCGGAAAGACCGCCGGTCGCGATGCGGCGCTCCGGAAGACGACCTTTCCGACGCTGCTGGGGGTGGACGGAGCGCTGCGGCGCGCGCATGGCGTGGTCGAAGGCGCGTGCACGGCTCTCGCGGCATCGGGGCTGCTGACGGATGACTTGCGTGCCCTCGCTCGCTTTGCGGTGGAGCGCACGCACTGAGGTATTTTTCCAGGAAGGACGTGACAGATGGTTCTCGAACGCATTCGATCATCAGCAGACGTGTCGGCGCTCGCGCGCGATGAGCTGCGTACGCTCTCGGCCGACATCCGCGCGCGACTAATCGATGTCTGCTCGAGGACGGGAGGCCATATCGGTGCCGGCCTCGGTGTCGTCGAGCTGACGGTGGCCTTGCATCACGTGTTCGATGCGCCCAACGATCGGTTGGTGTGGGATGTCGGACATCAGGGCTACCCGCACAAGCTGCTCACCGGACGCAACTCGGGAATGGAGACGCTGCGCCAGGAAGGGGGATTGAGCGGCTTTCTGAAGCGCAGTGAGAGCGAGTACGACGCCTT
>DATKDD010000047.1:0-3235 GCA_035512875.1 Gemmatimonadaceae bacterium
AATACCACGCACCGGACGACGACGCAGGAGATGGAGCGGCTCATTCTCGACGCCGGCTTCACCCCGCGGCGGCGTCGGCAGGATTACTCCGTCATCGAGGACGCCGCGCATGCCGCCTGACAGCCCGCCCGAGCAGAAGAAGCGCAATTCCGGAGTGGAGGCCTATCATCCGCTGTTCGCCCGCACGGGAATCGGCTTCGACTCGCACCGGTTCGTGCCGGGCAAATTTCTCATGCTCGGTGGCGTCTCGATCCCGTCGTCGGTATCGCTGATCGGACATTCCGATGCCGACGCGGTCGCGCACGCGCTGATCGACGCGATCCTTGGCGGCGCGGCCGCCGGAGACATCGGCGAGATGTTCCCGGACACGGACGACGAAAACGCGGGCCGCGACTCGATCCAGATGCTCAAGGAGGCGATCGAGCTGGTGCGCGAGAGGGGGTTCATCGTACACCAGGCCGACATCAGCGTGATCGCGGAGACGCCCGCGATCGCGCCGCACCGGGACGCGATGCGCTCGAGGCTGGCCGAGGCGATGGGAATCTCGGCGGAGGCCATCAGCATCAAGGGCAAGACAAACGAGGGGATGGGATGGATTGGTCGAGGCGAAGGACTTGCGTGTATCGCCGTGGCCTCTCTCGTACCCGTCCCCTAGGAACCATTGCTCGAGAACTTCATAGAGCGGCTGAGCGGTGTGCCGCTCGTCGTGCTGTACCCAACGCTCGGCCTGCTGGCCGCCGTCGAGAACGTCTTCCCGCCGCTGCCCACCGACGCGGTCGTCGCGTTCGGGGCCTTTCTGGCTGCGCGCGGGCAGGGAAATCCGTGGGCCACGTTCCTGATCACCTGGCTGTCGAACGTGGCCGGCGCGGCGGGCATGTACTGGGCGGGGCGGCGATACGGGCGGTCGGTGCTGACGCGCGGTTACGCCCGGTGGATCGGACCGGAAGCTGAGGTACGGCTCGAGCGGGCATACCGTCGGTACGGCATCCCGTCGCTATTCGTGAGCCGGTTCCTGCCCGCGGTCCGCGCCGTGGTTCCGATATTCGCCGGCGCGGCCAGGCTCCCCTTCATCCCCGTGATGGCCATCATCGCGATGGCTTCGGGGATCTGGTACGGGTTCCTGACGATCATCGCCTTCCGCGCCGGATCGGATTGGGAAACGCTGCAGAGAACGATAGCGAACTACAGCCGGGCGATCACGATCCTCGCGGTGGTGATGGTCTTGGCCGCCGGCGCGATCTGGTGGAAAAAACGGCGAAGATAAGAGCGGCGAGCGGCCCCGTGGCGCCGCTGGCCGACGCGACGGCGCGTGAGTTCCTCCTCGAGCCGTTCCAGGACTTTCTCGCGGTGGAGCAGGGGCTGTCGCCGCGAACGCGGGAAGCGTACGCGCTCGACCTCGCGAGGTTCGCGACGTACGCGAAGGTCAAAGGATCGGCTGGGCCCAGCCACGTCGCCCCGCGCCTCCTGCGCGAGTACATGTACCACCTCAAGGACCTCGGGCTCTCGCCCGCGTCCATCCGCCGGAACGTTTCGGCGCTGCGCACCTACTTTAAGTTCCTCATTCGCGAAGGGCACGTGCAGCGTGACCCCAGCGACCGGCTCGAGACGCCGAAGCGGTGGCGCACTCTGCCCGAGGTGCTCACGGTCGCGGACGTGAACAGCATCCTGGCAGCTCCTTCGCTCGACGAGCCGCTCGCGTTCCGCGACCGCGCGATGCTCGAGCTGGCGTACAGCGCCGGGCTGCGCGTGTCCGAGTGGATCTCGACCGGCGTGAAGGACGTGCTCTTCGAGGACGGCCTGGTGCGCGTGTTCGGCAAGGGCAGCAAGGAGCGGCTCGTCCCGATCGGACGCAAGGCGATCGGGGCGCTGGCGATCTACATGCGGGAGCTGCGACCGAAGCTCGAGCGCGGCGAGGGGAAGGGAGCGCTGTTTCTGAATTCCAGGGGTAAGCCGCTGTCGCGCATGGGCGCGTGGAAGATCCTGCGCAAGTACGTGGACCAGGCCGGGATCAAGAAGCGCGTCACGCCGCACACGCTGCGGCACTCGTTCGCCACCCATCTTCTCGAAGGCGGCGCCGACCTGCGGGCAGTGCAGGAGATGCTCGGCCACGCGGACATCGCGACCACGCAGATTTATACCCACGTGGACAGGGAGTATCTTCGCACGGTTCACCGGGAGTTCCACCCGAGGAAGTGACTGTAGATGGTGACTAGTGACTTGTGACTAGTGACTAGTGACCGCTACGTCACCTGACGTATCGTCAGATTCCCCTAATGCGGTCTATCATGGATCCATCCACACCGTGCTGTTACCAGTCACTAGTCACTAGTCACTAGTCACATGCTTCTAGTTATCGACAACTACGACTCGTTCACCTACAATCTCGTCCAATACCTGGGCGAGCTCGGCGAAGAGCTAGTCGTGCGCAGGAACGACGAGGTGGGCGTGGAAGAGATCGGCGAGCTGAAGCCGCATGCGATGGTCATCTCCCCGGGCCCGGGCGTGCCCGCGGACGCGGGCGTCACCATCCCCGCGATCCGGCGCTGGGGGCCCGAGATCCCCACGCTCGGCGTGTGCCTGGGACACCAGGCCATCGGCGAGGCGTTCGGCGGGGAGGTCGTGCGGGCGCGCGCCGTCATGCACGGCAAGACCTCGCGCGTACGCCACGCCGGCACCGGACTGTTCGAGGGCATCGCCGACCCCATGGAAGTGATGCGTTACCACTCCCTGGTCGTCGAGCCCGGTAGCTTACCCGACGAGCTGGAGGTAATTGCCACCGCGCTCGACAACCCGGCGGAGATTCACGCCATGCGGCACAAAACCTTTCCAATCTGGGGAGTGCAGTTCCATCCGGAGTCCATCATGACCCCGGACGGAAAAGCGCTGCTCGAGAATTTCCTGAGGATCGCCGGATGAGAGTCAGCGTGAGCTTGTTCGCACTCCTGCTCGCGGCGGGCTCCGCCCCCGCCCAGATCGTGCTCGTGAACCGGGGGCCGGGCGAGCCGGGCCGCATCCTCGAGGCGGCCCTCGCGGCGCCGCACACCGTCATGTACTCGCAGGAGCCGGTCGAACTGCCACGCGACAGCGTGATCAACCAGACGGTGATCATCCTGGCGCCGCGGACCACGGTCGCCAGCACCGTGCACGGCGACGTGATCGTGGTCGGGGGCGACCTGTTCATGCACCCGGGCGGCAACATCCAGGGCAGAGCGATCGCGATCGGAGGGGGCGCGTA
>DATKDD010000048.1:0-24833 GCA_035512875.1 Gemmatimonadaceae bacterium
CTCCTCGCTCAGCGGGGCGATCGTCCCAGCCAGTCCCCCGGTGGCGATCACCCTTGGCACCGAGGTGGTCGGCCATTCGCGCTTGATGCGCCGAACCAGCCCGTCGGTCGCATCCGCGGCTCCGAACATCACACCGGCCCGTATGCAGTCCTCCGTCCGTGTGCCGATGGCCTTGGCGGGGATGGCCAACTCCGTGGCCGGAAGCTTGGAAGTGCGGCGAATGAGAGTCTCGGCCGACGTACGAACGCCAGGCGCGATGATGCCGCCGAGAAACACGCCATCCGCCGTTATGCAGTCGTACGTCGTCGCCGTCCCGAAGTCCACCACGATCGTATCGCACGCGTAGAGACGGCTGGCGGCCAGCGTGTTGATTATCCGATCGGCGCCGACCGTCATCGGCTCATCCACCTGAAGGCGAATGGGGAGATGCGAGAGGGAGTCGATGACCAGCGCCGTCACACCAAGCCATCGTTCGCTGGCCTCGGCCAGGGATCCCGTCACCGCCGGGACGACCGAGGCGATGACCACCGCGCGCACGGGTTTCGCCTCGCCCGGCATCGCTTGCAGCAGTGCGCGCAGCAGCAACCCGAGTTCGTCAGGCGTCCGCGATGCCTCGGTGACGGTGCGCCAATGCGCACGTAGCGTATCTCCCTCGAACACCCCGAGGATCATCTCGGTGTTGCCGACATCGATCGTGAGAATCACGCGAGCTCCTCCAACACCAGGGATCCAATGCGCACCGTTTGCGCACCGTCGTCATTCTGAATGATGAGCGCGCCATCCGCGGTAATGCCAGCGGCGACGCCGCGCACGGGCTCGCGGCAGCGCCGTCCGGCTGTCGCGTCGCGATCGGTGAATCGCGCCAACTCGGCCTTTGACAGGGTGCCGGGTGTCGCCGCGGCCGCGCGCATTACCGGCAGCAGCTCGGCCAGCACCGCGACCCGGTCGGCGCCGTGATCCAGCGCCGCTGCGTCCAGGCCTTCCGGCAAGCGGGTGTTGATTCCGACCCCGATCGCGACCCACTCCAGCCGGTCGCCCCGCCACCGCGCTTCGGTCAGCAGGCCGGCCAGCTTGCGCCCGCCCACCAGCAAATCGTTAGGCCACTTCACGTGAACCGGCGCCGAGGTCCAGCGGTCCAGCACGGGTGCCATTCGCAGCGCCATACGAAGCGACAATACCCCCAGCGCCAGCGGGTCGCGCGGTCGCTCCAGCAGCGTCATCCAGATGCCGGCCCCGGTACCCGACTGCCATGAACGTCGGCCGCGACCGCGCGCCGCCGACTGACCGTCCGCAACCACCAGCGTCCCGGCCGGCGCCCCCCCTTCGCCGAGCGCGTGCGCCGCATCCTGCGTCGACGGGAGCTCGTCGTAGACCTCCACGCGGGGAAGATCCAGAATCGCCCGCAGCTCGGCCGCTGACCGGCCTTCATAACGCGCGCTCTCACTCATTCGCGAATCGCGAGCAGGATCAGCACGAATGCTCCGAGGATCACCCGGTAGACGGCGAAGACTCCAAAGCTGTGCCGGGTCACGTACTTGAGCAGCACGCTGATTGCCAGCCAACCGCTGGCGCCGCTGGCCACGACACCGACGATGAGCGGCAGTATGACATCCCGCTCCCGAATTGCCTCGGGAAGCTTTACCGCCACCGCAGCGAAGGTGATCGGCATACTCATCAAAAAGCTGAATACGGCGGCACCCTCACGCGTGAAGCGCAGACCGCGGCCCATCGTCATCGTCGCGCCGGATCGCGAAACGCCCGGCACCAGCGCGACGACCTGTGCAAGTCCGAAAAGCAATGCATCGCGCCACTGCATGGTGCCGAGCGGGCGGGCGTGCGCCGCCCAGCGGTCCACCGCCCAGAGCAGCAGTCCGAGCGCGATCAGCGCGATGCCCGTGACGACCGGCGCGCGAAAAATGGACTCGGCCAGATCCTCGAGCAGGAGGCCGGCGATGCCGCCCGGTATCGTGGCGATGATCAGGAAGATCACACGCCGGTGCGATTCGGTGGTCACCTGACGAGTACGGGCCAGCTCCCACGCGCTGGCGGCCAGCCTGCGCCATTCCTCCTGAAAATACCACAGGACGGCGGCGAGGGTCCCCAGGTGCAGCGACGTGTCGAAGGCAAGTCCCGCCTCCGGCCATCCCAGCAGCCAGGGTGTGAGCGCCAGATGTGCCGAACTGCTGATGGGAAGGAATTCGGCCAAGCCCTGAATGATGCCGAGGACGAACGCCTGAAAAACCGACATGTCGTTATGACAGAAGTGGTGTGGACGTGCTCACGGGCGCGCAATCAGAACGGCAAGCATCGCGCAAACCATTGCCGCCTTGAACAGGCGGGGGCTGCCGCGGCGTCCTCTCACCGCCGAACCGGTCGCGATGAGCGCGAGTCCGATTGCCGGCACCAGCGCCAGAGCGAACGCCGGCGACCGGGCGGCCGGCAAGGCAAGCATGGCAAGGAACGCCGCCGAGGCGAGCGCCACGACCGCGCGGGCAATCGGCACGCCACCCGCCAGGGGTATGGTGCGCCGATGCGCGGCGTCGCCCTTCACGTCATCGAGATCCTTGGCCACTTCGCGAGCGAGGTGCAGCGGTGCCGCGATCGCGACGAGCAGCATGCCTTGCGCGGGCTGCCCCACGGCCCACCCTCCATAGAGAAAGGGGAGCGACGCCAACACTGCAACCACGACGTTGCCGGCAAGACCCCCCCGCTTGAAATGCGGACTGTAGGCGTACGCCAGAGCCAGGACTCCGGCCGTCACGCCTAGCAGCCACGGGTGCGCAAGCAAGGCCAGCGGAAGGGCGGCCGCCGCGGCGGTCCATGCAATGGTGCGCGCCTGCGGCACGGTGAGCGTACCGCGCGGGAGCGGCCGATCGGGGTGCGCTACGCGGTCGATGTCGACGTCGGAGATGTCGTTCCACGCGTTCGCGGCGACGGTGATGGCGATCGCCGCCAGGGCGGCCCACCCGACCCGGTGATCGAGTGGAGCCCGAGCCCACCACGCACCGACGAACACACCGGCCGCGGCAAGTACAGCGTTAGGCCAGCGCCCGAGCGCCAGACTCGCGCTAGGCGATGGCACGCGAATACAGTGCTTCGTACTGCGCTACTACATCTGCGAGCGCGAATCGCGCCCGGGCATCGGCGGCAGCCGCATCACTCATCGCCTGCCAACGCTCCGGATCCCCCAACATGGAGATCGCGGCGTTCGCCATCCCCTCCACGTCCCCGGGAGCCCGGAGGGAGCCGGTGACACCATCGCGCACGACCTCCGGAAGACCGCCTATGTTCGACGCGACAACCGGCACACCGCACGCCAGCGCCTCGAGCGCGCTCAATCCGAACGATTCGTTCTCGCTCGGCAGGAGAAAGCAATCGGCGTTGGCGAGCAGTGGAGCCACCGCGTCGAGTTTGCCCAGGAAGTGCGTGTCATGCTCGACTCCGAGCAGCCGCGCCTCCTCCTCGGCGTACACGCGGTCGGGACCGTCCCCGACCATCACCAGCACCGAAGGGATGGACTCGCTCACGCGGGCGAAGATTCGTACGATGTCGCGCACACGCTTGACCGGCCGAAAATTCGAGACGTGCATCAGCACCCTCTTTCCATCGGCCACCTGTTTCCGGAGCGCCTGGGCATACCGGGAGCGGTCGTAGACGGCAGGATCCACGAAGTTGTGGATGACCTCCAGCTCGCATGACATGCATCCGAACGCGCGATACGTCTCTTCCCTTAGAAATTCGGAAACGGCGGTCAGATAGTCCGACCGCTCGATGGAAAATTTGGTGATGGCATGGAACGACGGATCCTGACCGACGAGAGTGATATCGGTTCCGTGAAGTGTGGTGATGATTGGAATATCGCCGCCCTGCGCCCGCAACATCTCGCGAGTGATCCACGCGCTGGTAGCGTGCGGAATGGCGTAATGCACGTGCAGCAGTTCCAGGCCGTGCGATAGCACCACTTCGTGCATGCGCACGGCCAGCGCCAGGTCGTAGGGTGGGTACTCGAACAACGGATAACGATTGACCTCCACCTCGTGGAAGAAAACCCCGGGGAGGAAGGCTGGCAGGCGGAATGGCTGCGCGTAGGAGATGAAGTGGACCTCGTGGCCGCGTTGCGCCAGCGCGATGCCCAACTCCGTCGCCACCGCACCCGAGCCACCATAGGTCGGGTAGCAGGTAATGCCGATTCTCATTCGTCGTCCGATTGATTCCACCACTTCCACACCAAGTCCATCGCGTCAGGCGCCCGCGGGTCGACCTTCGTCACTGCCTCTTTCGCGAGCTGGTGACGGAACCAGGTCCGCTGCCGCTTCGCATACCGCCGCGTCTCGACGATCACCCGCGTCCGCGCCGCGTCCCGCGTGAGGCGCCCGCCAACCCAGTCGCGCACCGCCCCGTAGCCCGTCGCTTTCCAGGCCGGTGCGTCCGGCGCGACGGTTTGGATCAACGTCTCCACCTCGCCATCCCAGCCGCCGGCAAGCATTGCGTCGACACGTCGCTCGATCCACCCGGAAAGCCCGGGCCCCGGATCGACCACAAGATAGCGTGCGCGAGCGTATGGCGGACGCGCTGCCTCCTGATGGAGTCGGGAGATCGGCACTCCGGTGAGCAGGGCGATCTCCACCGCGCGGAGCAGTTGCGTGCGCCCCAGGCTCGCCCGCGCGGGGTCGAGTGCGGTGCACCAGCGGCGCAACGTTTCGGTCTCGAGCAGGTCCAGCTGCGCGAGGAGCCTGGTCCGGAGGTCGTGGTCGAGCGACGGCTCCTCGAAGAAGGGGCTGGTCAGGGCGCGAAGATAAAATCCCGTTCCACCGACGATCGCCGGTGTGCGCAGCTCGTCGCGCGCAGTGGTGATCCACACCCGTGCGCACTCGGCCCATCGCGCCGCCGAATAGCGCTCCTCCGGCTCGACGATGTCTATGCCGTCGTGCGGCACACGACCCCGATCGGCAGCTGGTGGCTTGGCCGTTCCTACGTCGAACCGGCGGTAGATCTGACGCGAATCGGCGCTGACCACCGTAAGCGGCGCGGTATCGGCGATTCGCATCGCCAGGGCGCTCTTGCCTGACGCGGTGGGACCGGTGATGACCCGGAGACTAGCGCCGGCCAAAGCGGCGCTCGATCTCGTCCCAGCCGATGTGCACGAGCGTGGCGCGTCCGTGCACATCGTGCGCGGGCAGTTTGGTCGCCGCCAGCGTGCGTACCAGAGAGCGCATCTCCTCCTCCGAGAGTGCGTCGCCGGCCTTGACCGCCGCCTTGCAGCCTAACGTCGCTGCCAGATACTCGTGGCGAGCGGCCGCGGCGGGCAGGCGGTCTCCGGCAAGCGCGGCGAGCGTTTCGCGCAGGCAGCGTTCGGCGTCGAATCTCGGGTGCGGCATCGGGACGGCGTGCACCAGCAGCGTATGGCCGCCGAAGTCCTCAACCTCGAAGCCTATCCGGACGAGCCACTCCCGGTGAGCGTCGAACGCTTCGGATTCCGCCGGACTCACGTGCAGAGTGAGGGGAAACAGAAGCCGCTGGGCGGGCGCCGATCCCGACTCCAGCGCGCTCATGAACTTCTCGTAAAGCACGCGCTCGTGGGCCGAGTGTTGATCGATCAGCACCACGCCGTCATCCCGCTCGAACGCGATGTAGGTCCGCCTCCACTGTCGGAGCGGGGGAATGTCCAGAGGAGCGTCGTCCGGAGCCGCGCCGGCATCGCCTCGTTCATCGTCGCCGGTGCCTGGCGCGAAGAGCGGTTCGCCCGCGGCGGGCGACTGACGGAGCGCGTCGGCCAACGACTGGGGCGCGCCGGCCGCAGTGCCGCCGGCGGCGGAGAACCAGGCACCGGTCGCGACGGTCGCCGCGCTGGCCGGCGTACCTAACGCCCTGCGAACTGCCCGTTCGATCGCCCGTTCCAGGTTCCACCGGTCGCGGAATCGAACCTCGGCCTTTGTCGGATGGACGTTCACATCCACCTGATCGGCCGGCAACACGATGTCGAGCACGATCGACGGCCGCAGTCCCGCGGGGATCGTCGAGCGATACGCCGTCTCAGCGGCGCGCGCCAATCCGGCGTCGCGAATGGCGCGCCCGTTCACGGTAAGGTGTACGCGCCGGCTCCCGGTACCGACGTCGGCCGGGCGTTCGACCAGTCCACACACATGCACCGGCCCGGCTACATCGTCTACCGGAACCAGCCGGTCCGCGAAGGCCGCGCCCCACACGGCGCCAACCCGCGCGCGCAGATCCGGGGCCGGCGGCACGACGAGAACGCTCCGCCCGTCGTGCTCGAGCGACAGACGGACATCACGCCTTACGAGCGCAATGCTCGTTACCAGTTCCGAGATCGCCCGCCATTCGGAACGAGCGGAGCGCAGGAACCGGTGCCGAGCCGGGACATTGAAGAAGAGCCGCGAGACGGTGACGGTGGTACCGCGCCGCCGGGCCACTTCGCTCACCTGGACCGCGTCACCCCCTGACGTGCAGAGCCGCGTTCCCGCGCCATCCTCGAACGCCGTCGCCAGTTCGAGCTCGCACACCGAAGCGATCGCCGGTAGCGCCTCGCCACGAAAGCCGAAGCTCGCCACACCCACCAGATCATCGAGTACACGGATCTTGGACGTCGCATGCCTCCGCACCGCCAACTCTGCTTCCTCGCGCGTCATCCCGGTTCCATCATCCGCGACCCTGATCCGGGTGCGACCGCCGTCCTCGGCGGTGATCTCGACGCTCCGCGCACCGGCGTCCAGCGCATTCTCCACCAGCTCCTTCACGACGGACGCCGGCCGCTCGATCACCTCGCCCGCGGCGATCTGATCGATGACGGCGTTGGAGAGAACGGCAATGCGCGACACCGCCGCCTCAGCGGAGGGTGGGAGAGGCATACTCGGAAGCTAGGTCGACCGGCGCGTAAGCGTCAATCGCGCGCGAGCGGGAGGACGGCGTTCGCCGGAATCCATCCGCCCCGGCCTCCCACCGCCTCCACCCGCAGCCACACGCCATCGCGATCCGTAACGCGTACGAGTTGCCCGGTGCGGAGTCGTGGTCCGGCATCCGCACCCAATAGCGGACGCACGCGAGGCGCGGCATCACCGGAACTCACGGCGAGATCCATCGCGCCAATCAATCGATCGAGCGGCTCGACGGCCGCGAAGGAGAGCAGCGCGAGGCCGAGCACGGGAAATGCCGCGCCTATGCGCTGCACCTGCCACCCGCGATAGGCGACCACCGTCCAGCCCAGTATCCAGAGCAGTGCGCCGACGGCGAGCACCGTATCCGGCGTGAACGGTGGCACGGTCATGCGCCCTCCCGAGCTGGCCGCCGGGGTGAGGGCGAGCCGTTCACGCATGTCGTTGGCGCGCGGCTCAAGCCGCAACGCCCGCTGCCACCCCATCACAGCACGCGCCGTATCGCCGAGCGCCCATGCAGCCGTTCCCGCATTCGCCCACGCATCCGGCGCCCGCGGCACCAGTTCGGTCGCGGTCGAGAACGAGCGCGCCGCGAGTGCGAACTGGCCCATTTCGTAGGCGTCCACGCCGCTGGTGAATGCCTGACGGGCACGTGCGGCCGGTGTCGCCAGGGCACCCGCGGGCGCCTGGAGCCTCGCGAACAGCGCATCGCTGCTCGTCAGGCAGGCTGCGGCGACCAGAAGGACGGTCACGCCAACCCCGGAGCGCCGCGAGGGGGAGTATCGCGGCATCGCTTCGGCATCCACCGCCTGGTACAGCGCAACAGCGGCGGCTGCATCGGCACGCTCCGGAGCAGGCCGGCCGCCGAACGCCGCCGTCTCGAGTGTGCTGAGCAGTTTGCGCACGCGATTCGACGTCTCCGCCGTTACGCCGGTGCGCCGGGCGCTTCGGGCCAGGGCGTCGGGATCCCGCGGGCGGGTCGGATCCAGTCCCAACCGCTCGGCGAGTGCCTCGGCGAGCGCGGCTCGAATAACCGCCGGATCGCACTCGTTAGAGGCGCGCCGCATCGCCCGCAACCGGATAGCCGCAGGCCGGCGGCGGGGCGTGCGCCGCGGCCGACGGGCGAGCACCACCGCCAGTGCCGGCACCGGAAGGAGCGCGAGCGCCACCCACACGGGCAGCCGCGCATGCCATGGCGTGGGCTCTGCACCGCGGAACACGCGGCGCAGCGGAAGACGCGTCCCCGGCTCCTCTGCCGCCTCCGCGCGCGCCAAACGTCCTGGAGCCACGATCAGCGTCTCGGGTGCAGTTTCCAACACCCGATAGCGTTCCGCCTGCGGATCCCAGAACGCATACCGCAGCGAAGGCATGATCACCGGCCCATCGCGCTGCGGGGTGAGTATGTACTCGAACTCCTTGGTACCGCGAACGGTCTGGATGTCACTAGTCAGGCGCACGCGGTCGTCGAATCGCACCACGTTGGCCCACGGGATGCTGATGCGCGGTGCCGGCAACAGCTTGACGTTCGCCTCGCCCGACACCGCCACCGTCAGCGTGAGCGGCTCACCCACTCGCGCAGCGGAATCGAGCCGCGACGCCAGCCGCAGCTGGCCGACCGCGCCATCGTACTCGGGGGGGCGTCCCTCCACCGGCGGCTCGATCGCCACGATGCGCACGGCCGGACTCCTCGCCTCGTGGTGCTCCTCGCGCGCAAAGAAGGACGGCGTAATGGGCACCGCATATGTCAGGCGCGCGGGCGGAATGGTGAGCTCGCCCGCACCGAGGGCGAATACCGGACGCTGATAGACGTGGACTTCGAACGTGCGCCGTCCGGGACCGCGACGCTCATATTCTTCCAGTCCGCCTGGCGGATCGTACGCGAGCAGCCCTCGCATTTCGGGCGCGATCGCCTCGAGCCGGCGCACCCTCGATCTGGCGCGGCCATCGAGGAACACGGCGAGTTGATAGGTAGTCTGCTCTCCGACGTACACTGTTTCGGGCAGCGCCATCGCCTGGAACGTAACGGACCGGGTGGTGTCGATCTGCGCGCGATTGACGATCGCCGGGACGAAGCCGCCAGGCGAAAGGGCGTTCCCGGCGACGACGATCGTCATCGGAGCCGATCGTGCCACCTCGCGTCCCAACCGGGCGACGAACGCTGGCAGCGTGAACGTGCCCGCACGTGTCGGCACGAGCGTGTACTGCAGTTCCGAAACCATCTGCGCCCCGCCGGCATCGCGCTCCAGGTGCTGCGCCGACTGCTGACGCAGAACGAGAAAGGCCGGAAACGCGGGTGTCGTGACCGAGGGCGCCCGCGCGCCGCGCGCGGTGACCCGAACGTGTACTTCGGCGTACCCGTCTATCGGCACCGTGTCGGGCGCCGAGGCCACGATGCCCAGTTGCGCGAGAAGAAGCGCGGCGACGAGCATCACCAGTCCTTGCCTACGGGCGGGCGCTCGGCCCGCGACTGCTGCTGCTTGCGCCCCTGTACATCCCGCTCTTCGCGGGCCGCACTGTTGAGCAGCCGCTCTGCCTGACGCGGATCGAGTCCGCCCGCGGCTCTCGGCTGCGGCTGCGGTTCAGGCTGCGCCTGTCCCTCCTCCGGTTCGGCCGACCCTCCGCCGCCACCACCTCCACCCCCGCCGCCGCCACCTTCCGGAGGATCACGCAGGGTGAGCTCGTAGTTCCACTTGGCGTCGACCTCCGCGGGGCGCAGGCGCAACGCCCGCCGGTACAGCCCGTTGGCCGCCGCGTAGTCAGGCGCCGCCGCCTCTTCCTCCTCGGCGCTTCGTGCGCGCTCGAGATGCAACAGCCCCAGATTGAACAGCGCACGGTAGCGAATTTCCTCATCGGTGGCGCTGGCGGCGCGCTCGAGTGCCTCGATCGCCTCGTCGGGCTTACGGGCCTTGAGGAGCGCGGTGCCGAGATTGTAGAAGGTACGTGCCGATGTGTCGCCGCTGGCGATCTCGCTCCTCCAGAGCTCCGCCGCTTCGGTATACCGGCCAGCGCGATAGTGGCGATCCGCATCGTCAGGCGCGGCAGCTGCGGTGGCGGGCGCCAACATCGCAATGAGCGCTATGCCGGTGGCGGCGGTCGCGAGCGATGGAACGAAGCCGCGCCGGCGCGTGCCCCGCTCCGCCAACCAGGTATCGACCAGCACGAGCAGGAGGGCGGGTAGCAGAAATAGCTGGTAGCGCTGCGTGCGCTCCCGTCCGGCGTCGGTTTGCCGCTGCTCACGCTGCAGGCTCGCCAATGCCTGACGGATGCGCGCGGCCTTGTCGGTGGCTGTCGCAGGCACGAACGTGCCGCCGGCGGCCTCGGCCGCGCTCCGCAGCAGGCTCTCGGTGTACCGCGTCACGACCACCTGGTTGTTCTCATCGCGCTTGAGCTCCACTCCTCGTCCGACCGGCACGGGAATCGTCGATCCATCGGGCGTTCCATAGCCAACGGTCACCAGCGCCACACCGGCAGCGCGCGCCCGGCGCGCGGCCGCCACCAGTTCCTCCGACTCGTCGAACGCCTCCCCATCCGACATGACGACCAGCGCCCGATCGCCGCCACCCTTGGTCAGCAGCAGCAGCTCCACGCCCTGACGGATGGTGCGCGCGAGCGAGCTGCCGCCCTGCCCCACCACATCCGGGTCGAGATTGTCGAGAAACAGGCCGAGGGCGCCGCGGTCCACGGTCATCGGTGTGAGAATGTAGCTGCGGCCGGCGAAGGCGATGATGCCGAAGCGGTCTCCCGCGGAGCTCGCGATCAACTGCGTGGCCTCCCGCTTCATTCTCGTCAGGCGGTTGGGCTCCACATCCTCTGCCAGCATTGAAAGTGAGGCATCGAGCGCCAGCACGATGTCGGCGCCTTCGCTCCGCACGATGGTGCGCTCGGTGCCCCATTGCGGTCCGGCGAAGGCGAGCGCGGTCAGCGCCGCCGCCACGCCGAGCACCGCCGCGCGCCACCGCGGGCTCCGGCGGGCGGGCGCAATGCGGTCGATCAGCTGCGGGTCCGCCATGCGCTCCATGCGGCGTGCCCGATGGTGAGCCGCGCGCAGCACGAGCAACACCACTGCGATCGCCAGCATCGGTATGAGCGGTAGAGCCCATGGGACCGCGAAAAATCCGCTCATGGCAGCGGTCCTCGCCAGGCAAGCAGTGCGATCTCGCCTATCAACGCCAGCAACGCTATCCCGAGTGGCCAGCGATAGAGCTCGGAATAGTCGATGTAGCGCTGCACACGCACCGGAGCGCGCTCCAAAGCGTCGATCTGCTCGTAGATGCTCTGGAGCGCCGCGGCGTCGACCGCGCGGAAGTACCGGCCGCCGGTAAGGCGCGCCACTTCGCGCAGCAGAGGTTCGTCGATGCGGACAGGGCGATTCTCGTATCGAAGCCCGAACAGCCCACGGCCCACCGGCACCGGCGCCGTGCCCATGCTTCCGGCGCCGATCGTGTAGATGCGCACTCCGAACGCCGCAGCCGCCTGCGCCGCGGTGCGCGGATCGATTGAGCCGCGATTGTTCTCGCCATCGGTGAGCAGGATCATGACGCGCGATTCACCCGGCGTCTCGCGGAGCCGGTTGGCGGCCGTGGCGATCGCGGTACCGATCGCCGTACCATCTTCCAACTGGCCCGCCTGGAGATTGTCCACCGACGCCATGACCACGGGATAGTCGGTGGTGAGAGGCACCTGGGTGAGCGCCTCGCCGGCGAAAGCCACAATGCCGATGCGGTCGCTCTGCCGTCCGGCAACGAAGCTCTTCACCTTGTCCTTGGACACCTCCAGGCGATTGAGCGGCTGAAAGTCCTCGGCGAGCATCGAGCTGGAGATGTCTATCGCCAGCACGATGTTTATGCCCTCGCTCGTTATGCTTTCGGCCCGGGCGCCGGATCGTGGCCTGGCGAGCGCCAGCACCAATGCCGCGAGCAGCAGGTTGCGGAGAATGAAAAGCGACCGCGTAATGGCTCGGCCGGCACGCGGGCCGCGTGTCAGCACATGCGCCCGGGAAAAAACGATCGCCGCCGGCTGGCGGCGGCGCCGGAACAACCACCAGACCGGCAGCAGCAGCAGCAGAGGCAGCATCCACCATGCCGCGAACGAGAGCGAGCCGATGGTCATCATGCTGCTTTCTTCGCGGCCGCTACGCGTTCACGCTCTGCCTGGAGCCGCGACTGCTCCACTTTCTCCACCCGCTCGACCACCGACCGCGCGTCGGTGGCGTAAGCGTGGGCGCGTGCGGCGGCGACCGGACGGCGGGCGAACTTGACCATGTCCGCTTCTACCAGCAGCTGTCCTAACGTTTCGAGCGGCAGCTCGCGCCGGGAACCGAGCGCCTGCATCACTTCCCGCGTCGTGAACGCGGGAGGCGCTTCGGGCAACCGGCCGGCCAGGTAATCGCGCAGTACTTCGGAGGCGAGCGCCACATGCCGGCCGGGTTCACCCGACTCCGGAAGACCGAGCGCGGCCAGAGCGGCAAACTCGCGCTCCGCTCGCGCGAACGGATCTTCGACCAGCTCCGGACGCGGCCGATGCCGGCGCCGCCACCACCACCACACCAGGAGGCCAATGAGCGCGGCAACCGCGAGCGCCAGCAACACAAACCACCACCACGAGCGGGGACTGGCCAGAATGTCGCGCGCATCCTTGGGCACCTGCAGCGCAGTATCCTGCGGAAGCACCGATCGGACGTACACGGTAGGGTCCTGAATGGCCAGCGTGCGCTCCAGCGCGCCACTCAGCTCCACCTCGCCTAACTCCACTGCCACCTGCCCCGTATCCCACGCCGACAGCCGGTAGATGGCCGTTCGATCGGTAACGTCAGGATCGGCCGTCTCCCGCTCCGTTACCGGATCGATTCCCTCCACCGTCCCGCCGGTATCAGGGGCAGCCGGAAAGACGATGCGCGTGCCGGCCGGCGCCCGCACTCGTACCATCACCACGTACGGATCGCCCACGGTGACCGTGTCCGGCACTACCGTGATGCCCATTTGCACGCGCGCGGCCTGCGGCGCGGCCGCGCCCTGTTGCAACGCCATCAGCATCGCCAACACGATCATCCGCGCCGCCCCCGCTGTTCGCGCAGCCGGAAGAAGCGCAGGAGCGGATCGACGTATCCCGTATCCGTGCGAACCGCGATCTCATCGATGCCGAGACGGTTGAAGAGCCGGCGCCGCCGCTCGATGTCCTCGCCCACCGCCTGATCGTACTCCGCACGGACCTGCGCATTACTCGTGTCGACATCCACCGTCTCCCCGGTCTCCGGGTCGACGAAGCGGGCCAGTCCGATATCCGGGAGGGTGCGCTCGCGCGGATCCTCGAGCGATACGGCGACCACATCGTGCCGCTGCACCAGTAATTTGATCGGCCGCTCCATGTCGCCACTCTGAAAGTCGCTGAGAATAAATATGATGGCCCGGTGGTTCAGCATCTTTCCCACATACTCCGTGGCGACGCCAATGTTCGTGGCCGAGCCCGCTGGCTCGTAGGCCATGATGTCGCGGATGAGCCGCAGGATGTGTTTGCGACCTTTTCCGGGGGGAACCACGTGCTCCACACGGTCGGTGAACAGCAGCGCACCCACCCGGTCGTTGTTGCGACTGGCCGACATGGCCAGGACCGCGCTCAGCTCCGTCGCGAGTTCACTCTTGAATAGTGACGTCGTGCCGAACCGCGACGATCCCGACAGATCAACCATCAGCATCACCGTCAGCTCGCGCTCTTCCACATAACGCTTTACGAACGGCTGCCGCATGCGCGCGGTGACGTTCCAGTCGATGGACCGCACCTCATCGCCGGGCTGATACTCGCGCACCTCGGCGAACTCCATCCCCTGCCCTTTGAACACCGAATGGTATTCGCCGCTGAACAGGGAATTCACCAGTCCGCGCGTGCGCAGCTCGAGAAGCCGGACCTGACGGAGGACTTCGGGAGGAACGGGGGTCTTGGGTCGGGAACTGGGAATCGGAAACTGGGAATCGGGGATGGGCGGCAGAGATCCACTCCCCTGCGTCGCGGAATCGACCGGGACGCGCGCACCGGGCCGCGATCCTCGCGCGCGTCGCCCGATTCCCGATTCCCGCTCCCCGATTCCCGCTTCGCTCACGGTGCCTCGATCTTACCGAGAATCCGGCTCACCAGCTCGTCCGACGTCACTTCCTCGGCCTCGGCTTCGTAGGTCGTCAGCACGCGGTGGCGCAACACGTCGGGGGCGATCGCCTTGACGTCGTCGGGCGTGACGAACGACCGGCCGCGCAGGAATGCGTGCGCGCGCGCGGCCTGCGCCAGAAATATCGTCGCCCGCGGACTGGCGCCGTACTCGATGAGCGGTACCATGTCGGCCAACCCAATTTCGTCAGGCGCGCGCGTGGCGTGCACTATGTCCACGATGTAGTCGACGATCCGCTCGTCCATGTACAGCTCGGCTATGCGCCCGCGAGCCTCGAGGATCTGCTTGGGCGTGGCCGAGAAGCTCACCGTGATCGGATGACCGCTCGCCATCCGTCGCATGATCTCCTTCTCTTCTTCCCGCGTCGGGTAGCCGACGCTGAGCTTCAACATGAACCGGTCGACCTGCGCTTCGGGCAGCTGATAGGTGCCCTCCTGCTCGATAGGGTTTTGCGTCGCCAGCACGAGGAACGGCTCGTCGAGCACGTGGGTTGTGCCGCCGATCGTCACCTGCTTCTCCTGCATGGCTTCCAGCAGCGCCGCCTGTACTTTGGCTGGCGCCCGATTGATCTCGTCTGCGAGGATGATGTTGGCGAATATCGGCCCCTTCTTGGCGCGGAATTCCCCTGTCGACTGGTCGTAGATCATCGTGCCGATCACATCTGCCGGCAGCAGATCGGGTGTGAACTGGATCCGCTGAAAGGTCGTGTGAATCGTCTCGGCGAGCGTCTTCACCGTCAGCGTCTTGGCGAGCCCCGGCACACCTTCCAGCAGCACGTGTCCGCCGGTCAGCAGCCCGATCAGCAGCCGCTCCACCATGTAATCCTGACCGACTACGCGCCGGCTTACCTGCGCGAGGATGCCCGAAACGAGTTCGGTATCTGGAGAGACGGTGCGAGTTGCCAATGGAGCTCGAGGAATGAGGATGAAACAGAACGGGCGCCAGCATGCGACGACGCCCCGGAATGGTGCGCACCGCGCTGACGACTCCGCAATCCTCGGTCCGCTTGTCCATGCAGGCGGACCGTTCTGCGCTACCTGGGAATGCCTGCCATGAGGGCCGCGATCTCGTCGCGCTCGCGCCGGGTGAGGCGTCGGGACTCTCCCGAGGGTAGATCGCCGAGGGCCACCGGGCCGTGTTGCACGCGCACGAGCCGGTCGACTTCCAGGTCGAGCGCTTCGCAGAGACGCCGCACTTCCCGATTGCGCCCCTCGGCTATCGTTATCGTCAGCTCCCAGCGCCCTCCGCCAACAGGCTCCGCATGCACCTCGCGCAGGTGAACCTCACCATCCTCGAGCATTACCCCGCGACGCGCTCGACGGGCTGCCTCATCGGCCCGTCCGCGCACCGACGCCACGTACGTGCGCTCCACCTCCCTGCTGGGATGGGTCATCGCGTGCGCGGCATCGCCATCGGTGGTGAGCAGGAGCACGCCTTCGGTGAGGTAGTCGAGCCGACCCACGTAGGTGAGCCCCGGCCGGTCGGCGACCAGGTCGAACACCGTGCGTCGCCCTTGCGGGTCGCTTCGCGTCACCAGCACGCCGGCCGGCTTGTTGAGCACCCACCACTCGGGCGGGGCCTGACGCGGCAGCCGCCGGCCGTCGACCTGAATGTCATCGGTGTCCGGATCCACCACCTGGCCGATGTGCGCCGATTCGCCGTTGACGACGACCCGTCCGGCCGCGACCAGCTCTTCGGCCTTGCGACGAGAGGCGATCCCGGCTCGTGCCAGCGCGCGCTGCACACGCATCGATGACAATGCGCGCGCCTATCCCACCCTGGGATCGGAACGCAGAGCGATCGCCAGCTCATCGGCGTGCGGCAGTTCCTCCAGATGCCGCAAGGCAAAGTGTTCGAGAAACGCGTTTGTCGTGCCGTAGAGCATCGGTCGGCCGAGTCCCTCGGCGCGGCCGGTGATCTCGATCAGTCCCCGCTCGACGAGCAGCTTGAGCGTACTACCGATGTTCACGCCCCGAATCTCCTCGATCTCGGCGCGGCCAATCGGTTGTCGATAGGCGATGATCGCCAGCGTCTCCAGTGCCGCGCCGGACAGCCGTTGCGGCCGGGACTGCAGTTGCGCACGCTCGATCGCCTCGGTGAACTCCGGACGGGTGAGGATCTGCCACCCGCCGCCGACATCCACGAGCTCCACGCCATGCCCCTCTACGTCGTAATGCTCCCGCAGCTCATCGATCGCCATCGCGACTGCAGCCGGCGAAGACTCCGTGTCGAGCGACGCCAGCTCGGAGGTGGGAATGGGACGCTCACTGGCGAACAGCGCGGCCTCAAGCAGCTTCGCTAGCGGCGTCACGAGAAATCTCCACTTGGGCGAACGGACTGTGCTGCGCGAGCTTTACTTCCCCGCGACGGGCGAGCTCGAGCAACGCGAGGAGTGCCGAGAGAATCTGCCACGGCTCGGCGTTCTGCCTGACGACGTCGCTCCACTGCACGCGCGACCGCAGAGCGAGGAGGGCGCGTACCGCCGCGATTGCGCTGTCCACATCGAGCGCGCGTGAAATCACATCGTGCATGTCCGGATCGCGAACGGAGCGCAGCACCCGGTCTACGGCACCGAGCAGCTCGGGGAGGGAGAGTGCCAATGGCGACTCCACGACGGCCGGGGGCACCGGCGCCTGCCATCCACGCGCGAACCGGTTGCGGCGATCCTCCCCCAGCCGCTCGAGCAGATCCACCACCTCGCGCATCTGCTGATACTCGAGTAATCGCCTGACGAGCTCTGACCGCGGGTCTTCCCATCCCTCGTCGTCCATTCCGCTCGGCAACAGCATCTGCGCCTTGATGCGCAGCAGCCGCGCGGCCATCTCGAGATATTCAGCGGCCGCGCCGAGTCCCAGTCCGTGAATCCGCAACAGGAACTGCTCGACGATTCGAGCGATCGGGATGTCGGTAATCTCTACCTGCTCTTCCTTGATCAACGAGAGGAGCAGGTCCAGCGGCCCCGAAAAGTGGTCGAGCTCCACCACGAACGCGGTGCGGTCGGTGTCGGAGATGAGCATGGAGGTCATAGTCCGGCTCCGGGGAGCGCGTATGGGCCAACCAGCGACATGAGGAAAGCATAGCCCGTCCTGGCCGGCCAGAACACTGCATCGAGCACCGGACCGCCGAAAAAGAGCAGGACCATCAGAATGGCCATCCCATACATTCCCACGCGCACGTACATCTCGGCGATCCGCGGAGGCAGCATGTACTTCATGACGTGCGAACCGTCCAGCGGCGGAATCGGCAGCAGATTGAAGACGATGAGGATCAGATTCAGAAATATCCCGGCCCGCAGCATGTACTGGATCGAGCCGAATACCGATGCCGCGTCAGGCATCGATCGCGCCAGCATGCCGAACAATGCGAGCAGTGGCACGAAGGCGAGGGCTATCAGCAGATTCGCCGTCACGCCGGCCAGCGAGACGATTATGTCGCCTTTGCGGAGCTCGCGGTAATTGCGCGGATCGACCGGCACGGGTTTGGCCGCGCCCAGAATGAACCCAGCGCCGTAGAACGTGACCACCGGGAGCAGCAGCGACAGGAACGGGTCGAGATGCTTGACCGGGTTCCAGGTGAGGCGGCCGAGTTTTTGAGCGGTCGCGTCGCCCATTCTCAGGGCGGCGTACCCATGGGCATACTCGTGCGCGACGATCGAGAACAGCAGGATCGGCACGAGGAGGAGAAAGTCCGCGACTCGGTCCAACGTTGCTCGGGCGTAGAGAGAGAAGCGGGCGCGCCTGATAGGGCGGCGTGGCCGGGGCGAAAGGTACCGAGCGCCCGCGGCGAAGTCAAAGCAACACAACGCCTTGACAGTCCCGACGGGGACTCCTACGTTTCGTGTTCGCCACAGATTTTGTTTTTCGAACAGGACTACGCGACATCAGGGAGTACCCGTGCCGAATATTGCATCCGCGAAGAAGAACATGCGGAAGACACGCGCCGCCACCGTCAGGAACCGCGCGCAGCGTTCCGCGCTGCGGAGCGCCCTCAAGCGGGCCACCACGCCTGACGCCCCGGCGCCGGAGCTGGCGCGGGCCATTCAGCTGCTCGACCGGTCGGCGCGCAAGGGACTCATTCATCGCAATGCTGCTGCCCGAAAGAAGCGGCAGCTGATGAAAGCGGCGTCCTGATTCGAAACCGGCAATACGAAGGCGGCCCCGAGGAGACTCGGGGCCTTTTTGTTTTCGGGTTGCGTGTGCGGCCTCAGCTGCTGTTGCGGATCTTCTGGCGCCCTTTCGGTAGAGGGACCAGCTTTTTTTCACCGCGGAGGACGCGGAGGTTCGCGGAGGACGTGCCTAACTATGTGGTCGATTTCAACTAATTCGTCATGAGGCGAAACTCTGATTTACCGTTATCTTTTTTTGGCAATTCATTAGGAGCAGTCCCGGCGATTGGTCAACGAGCTGGGAACACATCTCCCATCTAGCCTCTGCGTACCTCCGCGCCCTCTGCGGTAAAGAAAACGAAGCCTTGTTTCCACAACAGATCCTTTCAAGCGTCCGGCAGGTGTGAAAAAGAGGTCCCGGCGAAAACGCCGGGACCTCGACATTACCTAACTATTGGCCGGTCAGAGCGCGGCGAGCTCGGCCCCGCAGCGTTCGCAGTACCATTCCGTAGGGTAGTTCATCGTGCCGCACTCCTGGCACTTGAGCGTCTTGGCCTGCTCGGCCGGCACATCGCGCAGAAATACGGGAACGGATCCGCTCGTCGTGCCGTTGCGCGACGGTGTGCCGCGGCTCGGAGCGACCTTGCGGTCGGTGTCGACCGCGGAGCCGGTGTCGGCCGTCGCGAAGCCGCCGCGCGCTCCGCGCGAGTCGGTGACGGACTTGAGGAACTCCAGCTCGTCGAATGCGCCCCCCTGCTCCCTTGCCGCGTCGCCGTGCGCATGCTGCCGGGATGAATCCACGCCGGCCGGTGGCGCGTGCGGCATTGTTGCAGCTGGCGCCTTCGGCGCCTCGGCGCTCGCCACCAGAACTTCACGCAGCCGCGACAACTCGGCGCTCAACTGCTCGCGTTCGGAACCGATCGCCGACAGCCTGTTGTCGGCGGTGTGCCGAATGGATTCGCACTGCTCAGGATCGATCTCGCCAATGGCGGCACGGAGCTCGATTTCCGCGCGCTCGTCCTCATGCGTCCGGGCCTCGCCTTCGAGCTCGCCGAGACGATTGGAGAGCGACGCAGTGCGCGACTCGATGTTGGCGCGCTGCGAGCGCAGCTGCTCCATCACGCCGCGCAGTCGTCCTTCGTAGTCGGTCTTGACGCGCTCGTAAATGTGCTGCGGAGTTGCGGCACGCTTCGCTTCGAGCGCAGCAAGCCAGGATTCGAACCGTTGCCGCTCGGCGAACAACGTGGCGACGACGTCGCCCTCTCCGATCGCAGTCTGGGTCGTCATGGCGTAGTCCCTGTCTCGTCCATCATCCGCTCACTCGAATAGGAGCGGATGTCCCCGCATCCGGCACGAAAGGCGCCTCGATGCGCATTCTACCGAAATGGGGACGGTGTGTTCCTTCAGGCAGACACGTGGCAAAGCAGTATACGCGCCGCATGGTCAAGACTTTTCCATACGCACATACGCAACACCTGTCGAACAGGCGGCCGGCAGGTCACTAACCACCCGAGGCAAAGGCGGCGTGCGTGCGGAGTTGGCGATTCCCGACCATCGGCCCGCGTCTCGCTCC
Organism: Gemmatimonadaceae bacterium; assembly: GCA_035512875.1. GTDB lineage: Bacteria > Gemmatimonadota > Gemmatimonadetes > Gemmatimonadales > Gemmatimonadaceae > JALZIF01. Next base: position 19,725 of record DATKDD010000048.1, read on the forward strand.
CGGGTGCCTCATAATGTACCAACCACACCCCCCAATGCCTACTTCTCGGCGGAGGGTTGAGCCTGATACACCGTTCGCCCGTCAACGATCGTTCTCACCGCGCGCCCGCGGAGGCGCATGCCGGCGTAGGGGGAGTTCCGTCCCTTCGAGAGAAACGTACCTGGATCGACCGCCCAGTCATGGTCGGGGTCGAATACAGTTACATCGCCGGTGCCGCCCTTGCCGAGCGATCCTCCGGGCAGGTGAAACAGCCGCGCCGGCGTGCACGACATGCGGTCGACGAGCGTCGGGAAGTCGAGGATCCCCGTCTGCACGAGATTCGTGACGAGGACGGCCAGCGCGGTCTCGAGCCCAACGATGCCGTTCGGCGCGTCGGCGAACTCGCGCTCCTTTTCATCGTAATGATGGGGGGCGTGATCGGTCGCGATCAGGTCGATCGTACCATCCTTGACCGCCTGCTGGAGCGCCTCGACATCTCTCGCCGTGCGAAGCGGCGGATTCATCTTGGCGTTGGTGTAGTACCCCTCCACCGCCTCCTCGGTGAGCGACAGGTGGTGGGGGCATGCCTCCGCGGTGACGTTGATGCCTCGCTCCTTCCCCCAACGAATCAGCTCGACCGAGCCGAATGTGCTCATGTGCGCCAGGTGAACGTGTCCCCCCGTGCGCCTGGCAAGAAGAATGTCGCGGATGGCCATGATCTCCTCGGCCTCCGCGGGAATGCCCTTCAGGCCTAACCGCGCGCTCACCACGCCCTCGTTCATCGTCCCGCCCTGGGCGAGCGTCATCTCCTCGCAATGGTCGATGACCGGGATGCCGAAGGTCTGTGCATACTCCAGCGCCGTGCGCATGAGATGCGCGCTGACCACCGGCCGCCCATCGTCGCTGACGGCGATCGCACCCGCGCCGACCATCTCCCCGAATTCGGCCAGCCGCTCGCCCCGCTGTCCGACGGAGATGGCGCCGATCGGATAGACCCGCGCCGCCGCTGCCCGCAGCGCCTGTCGAATGATGAATCCTACCGCCGCCTGGTTGTCGGTCACCGGATCGGTGTTCGGCATGGCGCATACGGCGGTAAAGCCCCCCGCCGCGGCGGCTCGCGCACCGGTGGCGATCGTCTCCACGTCCTCGCGCCCGGGCTCGCGAAGGTGACAATGCACATCAATGAACCCGGGGGAGACGATCATGTTCGAGCAGTCGATCAGTTCCACGTTCTCGCGGCCCCCGAACGCGTCACCGGCCAGCGGCTCGCCCGCGTAGTCGATGAGCCCCTCGACGATCACGACGTCTCCCGGTCCATCCAAGCCGGTCGAGGGATCGATCAGCCGTCCGCCGTGCAGCACGAGCGTCTCGGATCCTTTCGCGCGAGCGACGTCGCGCCGTTCGTCATGCATTACGCCTTCCCCCCCTTGGCTGCTTCCGCGAGCTCGGGACGCCCGCCCGCCAGCAGATACAGCACAGCCATGCGGACCGCAACGCCGTTCGTCACCTGGTGGAGAATCACGCTGTGCGGCCCATCGGCTACGTCGGAATCGATCTCCACGCCGCGGTTCATCGGGCCCGGGTGGAGGATCAGCACGTCGCGCGGGGCACGCTCCAGCCGCTCGCGCGAGACGCCGAAAACCCGGTTGTACTCGCGCTGCGACGGGATGTAGCCCGACGTCATCCGCTCGAGCTGGAGCCGAAGGATGTTCAGCGCCTCCGCCCACTCGATCGCCTCCTCGATGCGAGTGAACACCTGCACGCCGAATTCGTGCATCTCGTTAGGAAGCAGCGACCGCGGCCCGCAGACGGCCACCTGCGCGCCGAGCTTGGTGAGCCCCCAGATGTTGGAGCGTGCGACGCGCGAGTGCAGCACGTCGCCGCAGATGCAGATCCGCCGCCCGGCCAGACTGCCTAAGTGGTCTCGCAGCGTCAGCAGGTCGAGCAACCCCTGGGTCGGGTGCTCGTGCGTGCCGTCGCCCGCGTTGATCACGTTCGACTCGATGCGCTCGGCCAGGAACTGGGCTGCCCCCGACGCACCGTGCCTAATGACCACCATGTCGATCCGCATCGCCTCGAGATTGCGCGCGGTGTCGACCAGCGTCTCTCCCTTGGACACGCTGGATCCAGTACTTGCCACATTGACCGTATCGGCCGACAGGCGCTTCTCGGCGAACTCGAACGAGATGCGCGTGCGCGTCGATGCCTCGAAGAACAGGTTTACGATCGTCTGGCCGCGCAGGGCGGGCACCTTCTTGATCGCCCGCTCGCTGATCTCCTTGAACGGCTCGGCGGTGTCCAGAATGAGTGTGATCTGCTCGGCGCTGAGCGACGCGAGCCCCAGCAGATCCTTACCTAACGGTGCGGTCACGTGCCGCTCGCCGGCACCACCATCACCACCGCATCCTCGCCGTCGATCTCCTCGACCCTCACGTCCACTCGCCCGCGAGGAGGTGTTTCGATGGTCTTGCCGACGATGTCGGCGTGGATCGGCAGCTCCCGCCCTCCGCGATCCACCAGAACCGCCAGCGCGATCCGGGCGGGCCGGCCAAAATCCGCGAGCTCGTCCAAAGCGGCGCGCACGGTGCGGCCGGTGTAGAGCACGTCGTCGACGATCACCACGTGCTTGTCGTCGAGGTTCCAGGGAAGATCGGTCGGGCCCACCACCGGCCGGGGCCCCACCGTCTGCAAGTCATCCCGGTACAAGGTGATGTCGAGAGCACCACGCGGGACTTCTACCCCCTCCCGCTCCTGGAGCGTCTTCGCAAGTCGATCGGCCAGCTGCACACCGCGTCGCTGGATCCCCACGAGTACCACGCGCTCCAGGCTCGCGCTGCGCTCGAGTATCTCGTCGGCCATGCGCTGCAGCGTGCGGCCCATGGCGCGAGCATCGAGAACGATTGTCTGGTCAGTCGGCATGGCGGGGGAATCTAAGAAGCCCGGGCCGGGGAGCGAGGGGCTGTTTGGATCGAACTTCATTGCGGAAAAACCGTAGCGTACGTGCCACAGTAAGCGTTGCACCCGCGCGCTCGCTTGACACTCCATAAGAGTCACATGCTTGACACTCCATGAGAGTCACAATAAGTAATGATTAGCTCAGAGCTGGACAAATCCGTTCCAGCTCTTTCCGCGCGCCCGACGCTGTGCGCGCTCCGGTAGTACGCGCGGAGCCCACCATGACCGCCGAACCCAGTCCATCCCGGGACCCGAACGCCCCCGTCACTCCTTCCCGGAGTGAGGATGGGTACGAGCACCCTTCGGCTGGGCTGCCGCCGCTCGCTGATGCGACAGCGCCGCTCCCCGAGGATCCGGCGGAGCAGGCGTTCAGCCTGTTGCTGCAGGGTGAGCTCAAGTTCCGGCATCGCAACCTGCTCGAAGCGGAGAGCTGCCTCCGCCGCGCGGTCGACCTGCACGCACGACTGCCTGACGTGGACCCCTCCGAGCGGCTGCGCGCGCTCGACTCGCTCGGCGCCGTTTACGTCTCGCGCGGCGATCTTGCGCGCGCCGAGCCGATCCTGCGTGAGACGCTCGTAGCCGCCGAGATTCTGCTGGGCGACGATCACGAGGATCTGGGGCCCTATCTCAACCAGCTGGCGCTGGTGCAGTTCAAGCGTCGCCGATACGCCGATGCGGAACCTGTCCTCGCCCGCCTGGTGTCGATCAAGCGGCGGTTAGGCGACGAGCATCCCGAGGTGGCATCGGTCGTCGCCAACCTTGCGATGGTGCACGAAGCGCTGCAGCGGTACGACTCCGCCGAAACGCTGTGGCGGTGCGCGCTTGCGATTCGCGAGCGTTCTCTGCCTGGCGATTCGCCGGCGGTCTCGATGGCGCGTGAGCACCTGGCCGACATGTGCGCGGCCAACGGGCGCCCGGAGGAGGCGATCGGACTGCGCGAACTGGCGCTCGCCGCGCGGTCACGTACGTTGCCGGCGGATCACCCGCAGGTGGTCGCCGGCAAGGCGAAGCTGACCGCTCTGCGGGTGGAGGGCGTCAGAGCGAGAATCCCGGTCGTGGTCCCGCAAGCGCGCACGCCGGAGCGGCACGCGGCAACGCCGCAGAAACCCATTCCGCGACCGCCAGCTCGCGGAGCGCCCGCCCGCGCGGCAACACCCACACCACCGCTGCCTCGTGAAGTGCTCGACGAGATCGTTCGCGTCACCCAGCAGACGCCTGCCAAGGGCGTGATGGCGGGGATGCGGGGCCGCGCCCGGCAGCTGTTCGAGCGTCCGCTGCTGCAACTCGTCAAGCCGCGCGCCGATGCCCCGCCTGACGAGCCGGCGTTGGACGAGGACGAGGATTTCGAGCCGTCGGCAGCCGCGTCGGCGGGACGCGTCGCGGCGCCGCGTCCCGCTACACCGCGCCCTGCCACACCGCGTCCGGTGCCTCCGATCGTCCGGCCAAGGCTGGCCGATCCGGTGCCCACCACGTGGGACGAGGCCGACGCGCTCACCGGCAGAGAACCCGACGACGGGGACGATGATCTGGATCCGCCGTCGCGGTTCGACTTGTTCGGGGATGCGCTCTGGCCACGCACGCGGATGGTACTGGCGGTATTGGCGCTGACGCTCGTTCTCGCGGTCGCCGCAGCCGGTGTGGCGCGGATCGCCGGCGGGGCGTCAGCGGCCGACTCGTCAGCCACCGCCCAGGGGACATCGGGCGCGGCAGCCGGGGCGGCGACTACGGAGCCGGCCGCAGAGGCGGCGGTCTCCGAGCGCACCATGCGCGTCATGGATGCAGGCATCAATGCGATGAGGCGCGCGTCGTCCCAATAGAGCTGGCGCACAATTCCGAAAATCAGTCCCGACCAGTTCCCCGCCGCCTTTTTTCTGTAACTATCTGATCCACTGGCGTGCCTGCGCGATGGCAATTCGTCGCGGCACGCAATGTGGTGTGTAAACAGACGACCAGCGCGCGACGAGGCGCGTTGACCTGTCTCCCCCCGGCCGGCCATGACCGACCCTCGACTACTCCTAACAGATTCCCGGCTGGACGAGATCGAGCGCGACGCGGCGCACTCCCGACGATTGGGCCTCACCGTCACATTTGCCGTCGTCAATGAGCAACTCGCGTTCGTTCAAGAGCTGCGGCGCCTTCGCCAGGAGCTCTCGGACACGCGCGCCGAGGCTGAGC
>DATKDD010000049.1:0-7673 GCA_035512875.1 Gemmatimonadaceae bacterium
CATGCGTACTACCGTTCCGTCGACGACCGAATTGGGATCGGCCAAGCCGAGCTGGGCCAGTTCGCCGGCCGCCAGTGCGACGAGATCTGCATCGGAACTCGTCCACAATCCGTCGCCCTCGAAGCAGAAATACTCCATACCGAGGCAGGTTCGGCCGGCGTCAGGCACCATCGCCTTGCTCCAGTTGTTGAAGTTCTGGATGCGGCCCACCTTCACGCCAGGGGTGTGGATGTAGATCCAGTTGTCGGGGAAGAGGTTCTCCCCGTCCAGAATGAGCGCCACCGTCAGAAAATCGCGGTAGTTGAGCCCCTCGCCAGCCGCCTGGACCTTCGGCGGAGGCGCAGGCCTGAGGCTTCGGACGAGGTGCTTGAGCGGCATGGTGGAGAAGAAGTGCTGTCCCTCGAACCGCCGCTCGCCGGCTGGCGTGGCCGCCCGGACAGCCTGCAGACTCCCGTTATGAATCTCGAGCGCGGTTACCTCGTGCTTCATGAGCACCTCGCCCCCCATCTCGCGGATCTTGCGCGTGGCCGCCTCCCACATCTGCCCCGGGCCTAACCGCGGATACTGGAATTCGTTGATCAGCGTCTTGATCGAGGTCGAGCGCTTGTTGAGCTGCGCCGCCGAAAGAATCGCCTTGGCCAGACTGAGCCCTTGAATGCGCTGCGCCGCCCACTCCGCGCGGATCTCGGTGCATGGAATGCCCCACACCTTCTCGGTATAGGTCTTGAAGAAAATCTCGTACAGGCGCTTTCCGAAACGGTTGGTGACCCACTGCTCCAGGTTCTCCTCGACCGGATTGGGCCAGAAGTGCGCCTTGAGGTAGCTCATGACCATCATGGTGGCGTTGACGATGCCTAACCCCGAGAGCGCGTTGGCCGCCTTCAATGGATAATCGAAATACTTGCCGCCGTAATGAATTCGCGACAGCCGCGGCACGGAAATGAACTCCTTTCCGAGGATCTCGTGCCAGAGTGCCTCCACAGGAGCGATCTTCGTGAAGAAGCGATGACCACCGATATCGAAACGGTAGCCGTTGTATTGCGCGGTGCGAGAAATGCCGCCTACGATATCGTCGGCCTCGAGCACCGTGACCGGGTGCCCGGCCTTGGCGAGCAGATAGGCCGCCGTGAGTCCGGCTGGTCCGGCGCCGACAATGATCGTTCGATCCCCACGGCGCAGCGGCGTCACCACGCGTTTGGCAGTTGCGTTCTCGAGCTGCATCTCAGCACACCTTCTCAAGAGAGTCGCCTGGGCCCGCCCAATAGCCGACCACTTCGCCAAGAGCCCACGAGGTTACGAACAGCGCAAGTAGCGGAAGGGAGCGAAACAGCTCGGTCCTGTGACGTCCTTTGGAGACGACCCGCGCAAGCGTGCGGTAAAAGAGCAGCGGAGGTAGCGCGAACGCGGCCAATCCATACGCGGCCCGTCTCGTGAGCGGCTGCCCCTTGACGCGCGCACCGGCATAGGAGCGAGCATAGAGATACCGCTGCGAAAGATACTCGCCAACAGTGTAATGCTTCTTGTGTCCGACGGCGATCTCGGGATGGCAGATCAGCGGCACGCCGTCACGTTTGAGCGCGTCGTGCAAATGGTTCTCCCATTTCCCTTCTTCAATGACCGCGCGGTGGCGTTCGAGGAGCGCACGCGGATACACCACGTTGTTGCCGGTCAGCCAGTCGGCTGGACCTGCTGGCAACGGCGGAATGCAGTGGCTGTACTCACAGAGAAACGCAGCCCAGTCGACCAATCGCTCGGTGGCCGCATTCTCCACCGATCCGCCGACAACCGCCCGGGAGGCAGCCTGGGCGTCGAGGAGCCGGCGTGCCCAGTCGCGCGGAACGATCACATGATCCTCGATAACCGCAACGCAACCGCCCCGCGCCTCGGCAAATGCAATAGCGCGCATCTGCGGAATGGTTGTTCCAGCCGGAACGCCGATCAGTCTCGCGCGAGGATGACGTTCGCGGACTGCCGCTCGCACGGCATCTCCCAGGCGATCGACAACGAGAACTTCGATCCTGGCGTCGGCTTGCGCCTCGAGTGCGCGAAGGCAGTCGAACAAGTCCTCCGGACTGTTGACTGAAGGCACTACTACTGAAAGTTCGTACTCCGCCTGCGTCTTCTCCTCAACTGAAGCTGCAGTCATGCGCCGTTGCCGTTACGCGGAATGGCCCCGAGATCCTCGAGATGGCGCGCCCAATCGGTCGCGCCATTGACGGTAGGCCCGTAGACTCCGTTGTTCCGCGCGCGCCGTTCCAGCACTGCCAGCCATTCCTCGCCCCGAACATCGTGATCAGCTGTGATCGCCACTATATCGCCTCCGGCCTCGAGGAGCCCAAATCCGCGAAGATCGTCGTCCCCGTAGTCAACGGGCGCCTGAACCACGCGCGCAGCCTTGTAGCGCTTCTTGAGTCGCGCGAAGTCGGAAGATGACGCCGGCACCACAATGACGATCTCCGCCGCAAACCGCGCGCAGGGCTCCGCAAGGCGATCGATGCATGAGTCGAGCACCTCTTGATCGCCATGGGAGACGATTACGATCGAGCAGGTGGGTGTGCTTCCACGGCGCGGCGAGCGAAACCGCGTATGACGCACTTCTTCACCCATGCGACTCTTCCGGCGGCGGATTCCGATTCGAGTCTGCGCAGCGGTGGGGAACGAGGCAACCGACACTTGACGGCATGAACAGGGGGGATTTGTTGTGGCGTCGCGCGCGTACCTGCCTTTGTCCGGCGCCACGTCGACTCCGCTACTGCAGGTACGCCGCGACGGTCGCCGCAAACGCAATCCCCGCGCCCAGTCGCGCCATCCTCAAGATTTGCTAAGTCGTTGTGCCGCAACATCCATCACGAATGCTCATTCGGGTCCTGTTGCGGACCGGCCACAGGAGGTGTGCGGCGAGCGTACAGGTTTTTTGCAAGACAAATTGGAGAGCTCCATGAATCGCGAGCGGCAGGCGGGCTACTTATCGTCACCGCTCCCATACCCGGAAGTGCCTGTCCGGGAGTAGCTTGACTCGCTCCTCTTCCTTGCAGTTGTTGCGGAGTTGCCACTAAACGCGAAGTAAGTGCACACAACGACGCGGACCAGGACGCGATTTGGCCGTACAACTGCCTATCATGAGCGGAGTTACGGAAAACGGTCGCTGGTCCCCCTCTTGCTCCCTGCCGGCGCTACATGACTCAGTCGTTCGCCAGATTGGCCCGGGATGATCCAGAGCGACTCAATGTCGACTCAGTAGAAGCAGAAGCGGAGCGTTCACGGGATCTCGATCGGTCACTCGTCCACGGAATTGCGTGGACGGGGGCGATGCGCTTCTTGGCCCAGGGACTGCGGTGGGGCGCCACTCTGCTCCTCGCCCGCCTGCTCTCGCCCGCAGACTATGGCCTGGTCGGCTACGCCACTGTCTACCTGGGACTTGTGGCGCTCGTCAATGAGCTTGGATTGAGCGCGGCAATTGTCCAGCAGCGGCACCTCACCAAGGAGCAGATTGCGAAGTTGGGCGGCGTCTCGGCGCTGCTTGGTATTGGGTTCTTCGCACTCACGCTGGGTACGTCGACACTGGTGGCGAGCTTTTTCCGCGAACCTCGTGTTCAACCAGTCGTCGCGATTCTCGCGGTGACTTTCATACTGCGTGGCTTTCAGGTCCTTCCGCGCGCCCTGATGACGCGCGAGCTCCTGTTCCGCCAGCTCGCGTGGATCGATGGCGTCGAGGCGGGGTTTCTCGCCGGTAGCACGCTGATTCTTGCGTTTCTGGGGTATGGATACTGGGCGCTCGTCTTCGGATCCATCATCGGGACCGCGACTGGCACGCTGATGGCCTGGTGGTGGCGGCCGCACCGCATGTCGTGGCCGAGTGAATTTCACACGATCCGGGACGCCGTCAGCTACGGCGCGCACGTCGCGGCGTCGCGAGTAACGTGGTACGTCTACTCCAACGCCGATTTCGCCGTCGTCGGCCGAATGCTGGGTACGGTTGCGTTGGGTGCGTATACCTTCGGCTGGACGATTGCCAACATTCCGGTCGAGAAGGTGAGCGCCGTATTGAGCAGGGTGACCAGCGGCGTTTTCGCGAGTGCCCAGCACGACGATGCGGCGATCCGCCGCTATCTGCTGAGCATTACCGAAGCGCTGGCGATCGTCACCTTTCCCATTGCCGCCGGACTGGCGCTCGTCGCTCATGACTTCGTGCTGGTTGTACTCGGCGACAAGTGGGCGCCGGCGATCGCGCCGATGACGATCCTCGTCGCGTACTCCGGCTTCCGATCGATCAGCGTGCTTTTCGGGCAGGTGCTTGTCGCGACCGGCCGTGCGAAGCGGAATCTGCACTTCTCCGCGGTTGCCGCCGTGCTGCTTCCAATCATGTTCGTGATCGGCGCACGTTGGGGGACGGCCGGAGTGGCACTCGGATGGATCATCGGATTTCCCATCGTTTTCGTACCTTTAGCAATGCGATACACACTTCGCGTGATCGGGATGCCGTGGCGTACGTACGGGACGGCGCTCTGGCCGGCGCTGAGCGGCAGCGCCGTTATGGCGGCCGCGGTGCTCGCCACGCGGTTCGCCCTCCCTGACACCAACGATACCGCGACCATGGCGCTCCGTCTTGTCGTTATGGTGGCGGTGGGCACGTCGAGTTATCTCGGCGTGATGTACTTCGCGCACCGGGAACGACTGAGCGCCTTTCGCGCGTTCTTGCGGACGGTGCGGAATTGAGCGATCGAACGCTGGAGCCGGTGTTCGAAGCGCCAGGCGGCGATCCGCGCTCGGATCGTCTACTGCTGGTCAGCGATCAGTTTCCGCCAGCGCAGTCCGCCGGCGCGCTCCGATGGCAGAAGCTCTCGCGATTCGCCGCCGACCGCGGCTGGATTCTCGATGTGATCACGCGAGATCCCGCGCTCCTCGATGCGCGCGACGACTCGCGTCTGGCCGAGTTGCCGGCAGGCACGCGAGTTTACGGTTTCGTTCCCCAGGACCTGGCGCTCGATCGCGCTGAGCAGTGGCTCAGCCGCGCCTATCGAGCGGTGCGGCGCGAAAGATCCAGTGAATGCGGCGAGCCGGCTGAGCGCTCGTCGGGTCGGGTGCCTGCGCCACGTCCCACGGGAGGCCTTTCGGTGGCACCGGAGCAGATCCGATGGGCACTGACGGCTCCGCGGTTCTGGATTCGGAGCTACTGGTCGTGGCTCGATAACCGCCGGCAGTTGACTTGGGCGCGATCCATTGAAGCGTTGGGACGGCGGATACTTGATTCTGCGCTTCACCGGGCGGTGATCAGTTGCGGACCATGGCACCTGTGCAACCACGAAGCGGCACGACGCCTTTCCCGGCCCGCGCGGCTCCCACACATCATGGATCTGCGCGATCCTTGGAGCCTGGAGCGGCGCATCGCCGAGACGCTCGCCAGCCCGATTTACTTCGCGCTCGCACGGCATTACGAGTCCCGCGCCGTTCACGACGCGGCGTTGGTGGTGGTGAACGCCGAGCCGGTGGAGCGTGCGATGACGGTACGCTACCCGTCAGCCGCCTCGCGCATCGTCACCGTGACCAATGGGTATGACGACGAGCCGATTCCGCTGTCGCGCCATGGTGGTCGCTTCACTATCGCCTATGCCGGTGGCATCTACCTGGATCGCGACCCGCGACCACTTTTCCAGGCGGCGGCGCAGACGATCGAGGCGCTGAGCCTCACACCTGACGACTTTGGCATCGAATTCATCGGGAATGTCGACGACTACGGCGGAGTGCCGATCGCGCGCATGGCGGAGCAGGAAGGCATTTCCGGCTACGTGAAAACAGGGCCGCTGCGGCCGCGCCGGGAAGCGTTGGAGATGCTGGCCGAGGCAACCATGTTGCTCAGCCTTCCGCAGGACAGCCCGTGGGCGATCCCCTCCAAGATCTTCGAGTACATGCAGTTCGACGCGTGGCTGCTCGTGCTGGCCGAGCCTGACGCGCCGGCGGCGCTGTTGCTGCGCGAGAGCGTCGCGGATGTCGTGTCACCCGGCGATGTCGACGGACTGGCGACGGTGCTGCGTCGGCGGATCGAGCAGTTCGCGCGCGGCGAGCGTCCCCGACGGCTGGCTCACGAAACGCGGTTCAGCCGGCGCGCCCAGGCCGAGCGGTTGATGGATGCGATCGGCCGCTGCCTGGCGCCACGCCCGACGCCGGCGCCTCGCTCCGAGGAGGCGCCGGTCGTGGAGCGCGCCATGGTCGGGATGAGAAAACCGTGATGCGGGAGCGCGCGATGCGACTCGTTCGCGACACTGCCTATCGCCTCACACTCGCCACGCGCTATCCCGCGTACCGGCGGCGCCGGGCCGGCGCGGCGATTTTCGCGTTCCACAACGTTGCGCCGGACGACGGCGTTTCCGAGCGGAGCGACCGCTCGCTGCACATCACCTCGAGCGATTTTCAGGACTACCTCGCGGTCATCGCCGACGGGCATTCGGTTGTCCCGCTGGCTGAAATCGCCGATCGGGTGCGGCAGCGCCGTTCGGTGGACGGGCTGGCCGCCTTGACGTTCGATGATGCCTATCACGGGGCGCTGACGCATGGGGTGAGGGCGATGGCGCGCCGCGGAGTGCCGTCGTCGGTTTTCGTGGTTTCGGATGCCGCGGCGGCCCCGTCCCCGTTCTGGTGGGATCTGCTCGGCACGGATGGCGCCGTGCAGGCTCCGGTGCGCGAGCGCGCCCTGCACGTGCTGCGCGGCGATCGGGATGCCGTTTTGGCGCACTATCCGGTGAAGGACCACGAAGTGCCCGCTGCACTGATGCCGGCAAGCTGGCGCGAGGTGCGCGCCGCCGTCCGTGCGGGCTGCACGGTGGGCTCGCACACTGTGTCGCACCGCAATCTGGCTGCGCTCGATGCCGCGGCGCTGCGCGAGGAGCTCGAGCGGTCACGCGCCGAAATTGGCGCCGCACTGGGCACGGCCCCGACCGAAATATCGTATCCGTACGGATTGCATAACGACGCGGTGATCGAGGCGGCGCGTTATGCCGGTTACCAGACAGGCGTGACGATGCGTTTTGCGCTGGCGACGGGGGATGATGATCCGCTCGCGTTGCCGCGCATCAGTGTTCCGGCCGGTATTTCCATCCCGGCGCTGGAGTGCTGGGCGGCGGGTATTCGCCTGCGCGGGGCATCGTGACCGCGCGAAAGCTGCGTGTCGCGCAGGTGACACCGAGTCTCCGCGGCGGCGGACTCGAGCGACTCGTGCGGGATCTCGCGCTCGCCCTTCCGCAACGCGGGCACGAGGCGGCCGTATTCTGTCTGCGTGGTCTGGGGATGTACGCAGACGAGCTCACGGCCGCCGGAATCCAAGTGTACGACTGCCAGGAGAGGGCGCTGCGTTTGCGCGGGTATCCCGCGGCACTGATTCGGGCGTTGCGCGACTTTGCGCCTGACGTGATTCATGCGCACAGCGGCACGTGGTTCGCCGCTACGGTCGCCAAATCGCGCCTCCGCTCGCCAAGGCTCGTGTTCACTGATCATGGGCGCTATCCGCCGGAGCCCTGGGTGCGCGGCCGCATAGAGCGCTGGTGCCATCGTCGAACCGACGGTTTCGTGGCGGTCACGTCGGCCCTTGCCCGCTATGATCGGAAGTATCTCGATCTGCCGGAGGAGCCGCGCGTCGTGCTCAATGGCATCGATCTCGCGCCTTACGCGTCCAATGGAAT